>JABFSW010000209.1 GCA_013140415.1 Nitrosarchaeum sp. | reverse complement strand
ACAAAGATATTCATCCTACTTTCACCAGTAATCTCATCCATGATTCTCTCTGAGATATGTTTGATTGGTTCTTTGAATCCTACTCTTTCCTGCAAATCCGCATAACTTTGAAATTTTTTCTTTTCTCTTTCTTCTAACATTATTTTCATGTATGTTTTTCCAATTCCTGGAATCAATTCGAGTGCATGAATTCTTGGTGTTAATGGTCTTGCATTGTTAAGATAATCTACAAATCTTGTCTCATTGTGAGTTACAATGTTGTCAACAACCCCACGTAATTCGCTTTGAGCAGACGAAGAGATATGTTCATATTCCAGTTTTCCTAAAACAGAAAGAATTTTTGTTCTCCCTTCTTTTCCAATGTAGATTCTCTCTCCAACATCAAATGTTGAATTTGGAACTCCAAGAACTTCTAAGATTGTAAGTCTATCTTCGCCAATTGCAGTAATAATAATCCCCTCACGTCCACGTACAGTAGAAGATTTTCCACGAGGATTGAAATCTAAAACATATGCATATTCCTCATACTTTCTAGGTGGGGATTGAGCCCTGTGCAAAATAAATTTCTCCTTGAAACTTAAGAATGCCCCTTGATGATTTTTAGCATTTTTTCTAGAGTTTCAGCAAGAATAAGTTTTTTCCAACCAAATGTAAATGAACGTAGTTCAGCCAAGCTAGTAGGTCTAATATTTACAATTTCAACAGCTTCTTCTTCTGTTAACTCACAATCTTTCATTAGTTGTTTTTTCATTTCTTTAGCATCTTTAGGATCAATTTTTGTAAATTTTGAAACATAATCATATGTCCAACGCTGAATTTGATCCATTTCTTCAACATCAACTTTACCTAAAATCTCTTTAACTTCTGAAAGAGAAATGCTTTGTTTCTTTTTTATCTCTTCCATGATTATACACCGAATGGTTTGATATGATCTAATCTAGTGATTAAGGTTTTTGTTTTATCTCCTAGTTTTACATCAAGAGTAATAGCACGTCTACCAACATTTATTATTCTACCTACTTTTCCATGATAGCGTCTATGTGGTAATCCTTTGTGCTGTCTAGGATCGATAATGACAAGGGCTTGTTCACCTTCATGATATTCTCGTAGTAGGAAAGATACACCTCTAGGAGCAGTTTTAGTCATTACAGCTCTTGCTTTGTGCTTAAATCCATGTGAACGACCATGTGATTTCTTAGTTGCCATATCTGAGTAGATTTCCTAATGACCCTATTTTAACACTTACGACTAGAGATGTATAATTAACCAAGAATATCGGTTCTGAGTTGTCCGCATGCAGCTGAGATTTCCGATCCTTTTTCCACACGTACTGTGCAGTTCACACCTGCATTGTACAATATTCTTTCAAATTCAAGAACATTTCGTCGAGATGGACGTTGAAAGTTACCCGCTGTTGGATTTATTGGAATTAGGTTAACATGAGAACCATTACCATCTAAGAGCAAAGCTAGCTCTTTTGCAATTTCTGGAGAGTCATTAACACCTTCAATTAGAGCATATTCAAATGTAACACGTCGTCCAGTTCTCTTGAAATAACGTTTTCCAGCTGTAATTAATTCTTCTACTGAATGAGGTCCTGCAGTCGGAACCAATTTTTTGCGCAACACATCATTTGGTGCATGCAACGATATTGCCAATCCAATTTGAAGATCTTCTTCTGCTAATCTATCAATGCCAGATACTATTCCGATTGTAGAGATTGTGATGTTTCTCTGTCCAATTCCAAAACCTCTTGGATGGGTTAGTAATCGAACTGCACGTATTGTCTCATCATAGTTTGCAAGCGGCTCACCCATTCCCATAAAGACCAAGTTTGTTATATGCTGGCCTCTTTGTGCAAGTAGATTAGCAAAGTGAATCACCTGAGCAACAATTTCTTCTGCCTTTAGGTTTCTCTCAAAGCCCATCTGTCCAGTGGCACAAAAGATGCATCCCATTGCACAACCAACCTGAGTTGAAACGCAGATAGTAGATCTAGGATGACCTCCAATTTTTGATGATGGATATTGTATCAAAACTGTTTCAACAGGAGTTCCATCAGCAAGATTGAGAAGCAACTTTGTTGTGTCTCCATCCTCACTTACAACACGATGAACTTCGATTGCAGAACCAATCGTGTATCCATCGGCAATCAGTTTGTCTCTCATTGCAATTGGTAGCTGTTTTAGATCAGAGATATTTTTTGGGAATTTGTAATACAACGGGTACAATATTTGGTCTGCTCTATATCTTGGCTGATTCATGTCAGTTACCATCTTTTCCATCTCTTCAGGTAACAAACGGTAAAGATCAGTCATTGTATTTTCACTATATCTCTCATATTCAATAATTATCGTACTGTTATAATATTATAATTTAACCAGTTCTCAAATTGTAATAATTCTGAATCCAAAATAAAATAACAAAATTAAGATTTAGATAATAAAAATAAAGAAAAAAGAAGAGCTACTCTTCTAATGACTCTAAATCGTCAGAATCAGTATCTTCTGTGGCTTGAACTGTCTCTAGTTCAGCAGATTCAACTACAGTTTCTGGCTCAGATTCCTTTTCTTTTTTAGTCACTTTTTTTGTTGTCTTTTTAGTGGTCTTTTTTTCTGCATCTTCTAGGTCCATCACTCCTGCTTCACCTAGAGCAAAGATTACCTCTTCTTCTGGATGATGAGGACTGTCTACCATTCGTGCGATTCGTTTCTTACCTGATTTCTTAAAGTAGATTCTGTACGTAGAAGTATGTGCAACTACGTTTCCACCTATTGGACGAGTTGGATCACCAAAGAAAACATCAGGAGATGCCATGACTTGATTTGTTGCAATTGCAGCACAGTTGTAAGTCTCTGCAATTCTAGATAACATGTGAACAAAGTGATTGAGTTTTTGTTGTCTGTTTGATAATGTTCCTCGACCAAGATACTCAGCACGGAACAATCCAACTGCAGAATCTACAACAATTAGTTTGATGTTGTTTTCTTCAATCACAGGACCTGCTTCCTCAAGAATTAATGTTTGATGTGCACTGTTGTATGCACGTGCTACAATTATTCTATCAAGAACTTTTTCTGGATCCATCTCGTGTGCCTGTGCAATAGATACAATTCTTTCTGGTCTGAAAGTATTTTCTGTGTCAATATACAAAACACCTCCATCTAACCCACCTTCTGTTTTTGGTTTTTGAACCATTACAGATAGTGTATGTGCAAATTGGGTTTTACCTGAACCAAATTCGCCATAAACTTCAGTGAGAGCCTGTGTTTCAATACCACCATCAAATAGCGTGTCAAGGCAATTAGTACCAGTTGTAATTTTACCAATATCTTGTCTGCGCTTGTAGACCTCTGTTGCTTTAACAAAATCTCTGGAAAGTAATCCAGTTTCAACTAGATGTTGTCTTGCTTTATTGACAATTTTTTCTGCAGTGTCTTTTTCCATTCCAGTTATTTCTGCAATTTCCACAGGACCTCTTACGATAAGATCCATAACATTGTGTACTCCTGCATCGGATAATTTTCTAGTAGTTACAGGACCTACGCCCTCCAAACTATCTAATCTTAAATCTTCTACCATACTGTATGGTACGGTACTAGTACTTTATAATGTTATGGTTTTTCGGTTCTGTCAAATCTGTGATGGATAAAATACCTGTAAAAAACTTGTAACAGTTTTGAGCTAACGTCTCTTTCTTCGTTGTCCAGGTTTATTTTGTCCCGGAAATCTTCCCAAGGCAAATCGCTTTTTGAAGTTACTTTTATTTCTAAGACTAGAATTTGTACCAACTATTTTTCTTCCTTCAACTTTTGGAGTCTGTCCTCTTACTTTACCTGCTTTGGTAAGTGAACCGTGAGTTGCCATAATTTAGGAAGACAAAATAGTAAATTTATGTATTTGTATGATTACCAGTATTTTATCTTTATAGTTTCAATAACTTTTTCGTGTTCTTTACTCTTATGACGTGCATATCGTTCCATTGCACCTAGAGGAATACCACCCAAAGATCTTGCAATTGCGTTAAAGAAATATCTCTGTGGTCCTTTTGCACCTGTCTTGGTCATGAATTTTTGAATTCCATACTTGAAGTTATGCTGCCAAGTTTTATAGAGCACACCTAGTTGTGCAGGAGTCATTTCATTTCCAATGTTAAAGAAATCAGATTTTTCCAATAACCCAATTGGAACAAAGGTAAGTGCTGTTGCAGTAAACATTGAATCTGGTTGCTCATGTTCTAATTCAGTAATTAGACGAATTGTGTCCCAAGAATCTTCTGGTTGTTCATCATTATCAAGACCCATAATCAAAGTAAATGCAGGAATCCAATAATCCTCATTCAAAGTTTTGACACCTTCTTTTACTACCCAATGCCATTCACTTGGAGAGTATGGAGCAAGTTTTCTATCGGCATATTTTCCAATTAATCTCAAACTTCCAGTTTCAAAACCAGCTTGAATTCCAATCATATTATCAGGACTGGATTTTATAATTTTTGAAAGGTTTGGAATGAGTTTCTCATCAGCTATTGCACCTGCCAGAGTACCATGTGTTGGATTTGTGTGTCCCACACCAGTAGACATGATAGCAGTGAATAATTCTTCAAGAGCTTCTCGGTTTGGCTCCATTCCTTTAGCAGTTCTAGGATCCATACCGTAAACAAAAATATCGTCACTGTGTATCCAAGCAGATTTTGCACCTCCTTTTTTGATGTTAACTTCAATTTCACGTTTGACTTTTTCTGGAGAATAGTATCTTAGTGATCTTAATGTAACGTCACAAAATTTACAACCTCTTCCACAACCACGCATCACTTCAACCATTCCATGCATACTTGGTTCTACGATTTCTGGAATTTCATCTAGATCTGGTCTATCCCAAAAATTTACAAATCTTCCATGGATTTTTTTTCCGTTTCTTTCAAATTCTTTTATGTTTACTTTAAAGTCACTACGTTTTCTAAACGGATCCATGTTTTCAAAGTCACCATTAATTAAATAATTAAAGAATCTACCAGCATGTCCATCAATTTCAGGTGCAATTCCTCCAAGCTCTCCTTCCAATATAGCATAGATACCAAGTTCTTCAATTTTTTCTGGATCATAATTGTACTGCCAAGTTCCAGAAGCACCAGAAATGACTTTGGCCTTACTACCTGTTTTTAGTTTTGCAGCCTTTATTCTGTAGTGTAGTTCTGTATTGTAAAATTCATCATATGAGGTTTGTTTTCTACCATAAGTGAAAGTCATTGTAACAGGTCCCATTCCCAATGGATCCATCTCATATGTGCCAATAACTTGAGTATCAGGACCAATAAATTGTTCAATATGATCTGGGTGTGCAACAACTACATCTTCGCGTTTAAAGCCATCTCGGAGTAAACCTGCCTCTACTTTTCGTAGTCCATATGGAGCATAGTTTGCCACACCATTAGTATGAGGAATGTAATTGCAAATAAAATCAAATAGAATCTTTGGAGTTACTTGATTTCCTAGAATTTTATACAAAAAGCTGTTTTTATCACGATTAGGATCAACTGCAGGTGCACATCCAAAAAATGTAGCTAATGACAAACCACGATACGGAGACATCAAAGTACGATCAGCGGTTAAAACAATTTTCGGATTACCCATACTCTTCAACGCAATAATTTCATGATTTATTTTAAACCTTGCTGGTCAAACCTAATAATTTTCTAAAATTCCAGCCTTATTTCTATGAAAATGACCAAATTCTTTGTTTGATAGTAAATGATCACCGTCAAATATAGTACCGTCTTTGCAAACCAAGTCTTCACCTACACAACAGCTTCCACATATTCCAACACCACACTTCATCATGCGTTCAAGACTGGCTTGAACAAACAATCCTTTAGAATGTGCTAGTTGTACAGTTTTGTACATCATTATTTCAGGACCACAGGTATACACTCCATCAAAGCGATTTTCATTAACTAGTTTTTCAACCATGTTTGTAACAAATCCCTTTTCACCATAAGTTCCATCGTCAGTGGTAACAATTACACGATGTGGATTATTTTTCAATAGGGCGTTTGCCAAACCTTCAAAGAAAACTTCATTTTTTGATTTTGCACCGATTAGAATAGTAACATCATCACTAGGTTTAACAAAAGTCAACAATCTCATCATTGGGACAAGACCAGTGCCGCCACCTACAAGCAAAAGTTTTCCTTGTTTTAAATCAAAAGAGTTTCCATATGGGCCTCTTACACCAATTTGTTGACCTACTTGAATATTGAATAATC
>JABFSW010000133.1 GCA_013140415.1 Nitrosarchaeum sp. | reverse complement strand
CTCCATAAAAAACAGGATCGGGGCCATGAGGAGTAATTAAGACTCTATCTTTTTTGTTATCAAAGCTGTTAAAGGTATAAGGCAATGTTTTTTCCTGCATTGTTTTTACACTTTTAGCAGAAAGTTTTCTTGCTTTTCCAAATTTAGAATTTTTTCTATAACTTAATAGCTCCAATGTGTGATCTTTAAAATCATAACCTATTGCACCGATTGCACCTACAAGACCTTGACCATTTCCTTGGTAAAAAAATTCAATGTTATTTTTTGCCGCAAATTTTTTTGCATGATTTCTGTTTATTAGCTGCCATAAAGCAAGTTTGCTGAATCTAGCAAATTGTTCTGGAATTTCTTTACTCTCATAGAAAACCAGACCTGGATTTGCCCCATTTTTTATATCAGAATATTTGTCAACAAGATTTTTGATTTGGTTTTTGATTTTTGATGGATTTTTTGTTCTTATTCGTAGAGAAACTGCTCCATTACCTCGTGTTTTCCAAGGAATATTTGGATTGAATCTAATTAATTTTGGAAAGTCAAGAAATTCAGTATCTTGTTTTTTTAGCCAATCAACAATTTTGTAAGCAAGAAATGTTGTGCACATTCCTTTTGGAGAATCTGTATCATCAAAACCAATATTCAGTATATGCGTGTCAGTCATAAATGGATTATAGAATTTCAGACATTTTTAGTTGTTGTATAACACAGTTGGTTTAAATTAATAACGCCATATTTTTAGCTGAATTGATAGTAATAGACGAAGAGAGAATATTCAAAGAAATTGAATCGAAAAAACCTGTATCAGTATCTCTGAATGGCCCTGATGGAATCTTACCTCAAGTACAAGAGACTGCCATAAATATTACAAAAAGATTTGGAATTCCTGCATATGTTTTAGCTGATACCACTTGGGGAACATGTGATCTGAATTCAAATGGCTCCAAAGTATTAGGAGCAGACATCCAATTCAACATTGGACATACTATTAACACTGAATCATTTGAGAAAAATCTAATTCTAATTAATGCCTATGATGATGTGGAATTTGATAGTGTCGCCAAAAAGTGTGTCGGTATTCTCAAGGGAAAGAAAATATCTCTAGTTACAGATAGTCAACATTTGCATCAGATGGATAAAGTAAATGAAATTTTAACTAGTGGTGGAATTGAAGTAAAAATTGGCAAGGGAAAAGGACAACTAAATGACGGTCAAGTGTTTGGTTGCGAATTTTATCCAGCAACAGAACTCAAAGACAAAGTTGATGCCTATGTTTTTTTAGGACAGAGTAATTTTCATGCAGCTGGAATTGCACTCTCAACTAATATGCCAACATATGTTTTAGATCCTTATTTTAATGAAGTAAGAGAAGTCACAGAATTTGCTCAGAAATTAAAAAAGAAAGCTACCCTTGCAATTTACAAAGCAGCTGATGCACAATCATTTGGAATAATTATTGGACTCAAAGAAGGACAACTATCCAAAGTATTTGCTTTAAAATTTAAAAAAGAATTAGAAAAAGAAGGAAAGACAGTTCAATTATTTGCTTTAACTGACATCACAAATGAGCGATTGAAAAATCTAAAAGGAATAGACGCATTTATTCAAGTAGCATGTCCCAGAATTTCTACAGACAATCAATTTGACAAGCCAGTTCTGTCTACACCTCAGGCAAATGCACTTTTAAAAATATTAAGACACGAAAGCATAGAAGGTTATCTAGAAATCCCTCACTGGCTTTAAGATACTAGTTTTTGAAATTTTTGATTGTCTGTTAGTTTTTCAAAAGATTTAGTTTTTTTTGCTTTGATTTTATATTGAATTCCTTGTAAAATTGCATTTTCAAGCGTATCAAGTGCATCATTTATTCTAGAAAGCATAACAAGATTACAAGATTTATCAAAAAGAACATCACCATTACGTGGATAGTCATCTAAAATTTTATTGCAACAAAGTAGAGATTCTTCAAATCGTTCCATTGAAAACAAGATTCTTTCTTTGTGATACAGTACAATGTTGTATTTTGAATTATTCTCCAAAATAGCATTGCAATAATTTAATGCCTCAGTAAATTCACCTTTTTTTCTCAAAGACGATATTTTGTTTACTAAAACAGAAAGATCTTCAGAATCTAATTTCAAGGCACTGTCATAACATTGTATGGCGCCATCATAGTCTTTCAATTTATTTAGTGCATATCCCTTGTTGTTAAGAGAACCAATATGATTTGGATTTTCATGGAGAATTTCATCATAATAAATAATTGCTTCTCGTAGTTTGCCTTTTAAAAATAATCTATTTGCTTCATCAAGAATAGAATCAGTTTTGGGATTTCTAGTCATCATTAATTTTACATCAAGGCTTCATTAAGATTTTTCCAAAGAGTCCTTTTCCAGTTAACATCTTTGTATGAGCTTCTGCTGCTTGCTCAAAAGAGTAAACAGAATCAATGACAGATTTAATTTTGCTTTGAGACATCCAGTACAGAGCTTGCTCTAACTCAGCCCTAGTTCCTTGAGTTGAGCCTAAAATATTGATGCCTTTGAAAAAAATATGGCGTAAATCAGTTTTTGCATCATAACCAGTTGTTGCTCCGGTTGTAACAATTGTTGCACCATACTTTAACAAAGTCAATTCCTTATTCCAGTGTGAACCACCAATGTGCTCAAAAATTACATCTACTCCAGTTACATCTCCAAAAGGCTTGGTTATTTTTTTAGATATATCACGAACTTCCTTATGCCAGTCTTCTTTTCTGTGATCTATTGCATAATCAGCTCCTAATTCTAATAATTTATCTAATTTATCTGGACTAGCTGTGGCAATTACAGTACAACCAAATAATTTAGCAATTTGAATTCCATAATTTCCGACTCCAGAACCTCCACCCATAATCAAAACTAGTTGTCCTGGTTGAATCTTTGCTCTTCCAACTAGCATATGCCAAGATGTCAACAGAGTCATTGAAGCAGCTGCTGCAGAATCATATGTGACATTATCAGGAATTTTTACAACATTAACTTCTGGTAAATGTGTAACTTCACAGTATCCTCCCCAAAGTGGACCGGTTTCAAATCCCCAAATCTTTCTCTGTCTGCAATCATATTCTCTTCCACTAGTGCATGATTTACAGATTCTACATGACATGTTTCCATGAGAGACAACCCTATCACCAATTTTGATATTTTTTACATCTTGGCCTATTGCAATTACTTCACCTGCAGCGTCTGTACCTGATATGTGAGGTAATGGTACAGCCAAAGGCTTTCCCCTCATTCCCCAAATATCATCATAATTCAGAGATGCACTTTTTACTTTGAAAATAACTTCATTGTGTTTTGGTTCAGGTTCAGGAATGTCTTTAATTTTTAAAATTTTAGAAAAATCATCATCGATAGTATAGTTATCATACACTAGGGCTTTCATGATTGTTTTGAATTTTTTCTGGTTATATGATTTGTCAAGAATGCCTTAAGACCACAAACAATTATAATCATAACACCAAAAAACACAGCATGTCTGAAATTGCTGCATTGCCTGGAGATAAAATAGCATCAATTGAAGAATATGAAGCAGGGTACAATACTTTTGACGATGGTGATATGGTTCGTGCAGCAACTGTAGGTAAGACAGATCTCAATAAAGAAACACGAATGGCAAACATAAAGCATCCAAAGATGATATCCATTCCAAAAGTCGGAGACATCATAATAGGAACTGTAGCTGCAGTTATGTCTTCTATGATAGCAGTATCAATTGATTACATTAATGGTAAACCAACAACATCAAAAGTTGAATGTATTTGTTCAACAAGAAATCTTAGAAAAAAGAATGTGGCCTTGGTAAATGATATTGTTACATTAAAGATTCTAAATCACCTAAATGGTACAATTCATGCAGCAATTGAGGAGCCACACTTGGGTGTATTATTTACAAAATGTAGAAAGTGTGGTGGAAAAGTAGTCCAAATGCGTGATGCCATCAAATGTACAGAATGTGCTTGGATTGATGAAAGAAAACTTTCAGCAAATTTTGGTAACAGTGATTTCGTAAAGCTGAGAGAGTAAAAAATGATACGTGTTTCGTTCCAAGGTGAACGAGGGGCATATAGTGAGGCAGCATCTAGAGCATTTTTTAATAGAGAAATTCAAACAGTTCCTCTTCTAACCTTTGCAGAAGTTTTAGAAAATACTACACTAGACAAAACAGAATATTCTATTTTGCCAGTAGAAAACTCATTGGAAGGCAGTGTAGGGGAGAGCTATGATTTGTTGTATTCAACATCACTTAATGTCATAGGTGAAACTTATCATAGAATTGAACATTGTTTGATAGGAACCGGAACTTTGAATGATGTAGATACCGTGTATTCTCATCCACAAGCATTAGGACAATGCAGGAACTTTATTGAAAAACATAACATGAAAACAGTTCCCACATATGACACAGCGGGAAGTGTAAAGATTATCAAAGAATTAAACAAAAAAAACATAGCATGTATTGCCAGTAAGAATGCATCTGAGATTTACAATATGCCTGTAATATCAGAAGGTATTGCAAATAATTTGAATAATTACACTAGGTTTTTGATATTATCAAAAAACAACAAAGAAGAAACTGGAAAAGACAAGACATCAATAATTTTTTCCATAAAACATGAACCTGGTTCTCTTCACAGAATCATTGAAAACTTTCATAATTATAAGGTCAATTTAACTAAAATTGAATCACGACCAACCAAGACAAATACTTGGGAGTATAATTTCTACGTGGATTTTGAAGGTCATGCAAAAAATCCAAGAATTGCAGAGATGTTAGAGAAAATCAATCGCGAAACACTGTTTATGAAAATACTAGGGTCGTATCCTTCAGCAAAACTAAACTAGAATCCTTTTGGTTTTCTTAGAGTAAAGCCCATACTAAATCCAATAATTACCATACCTGAAGTAATGACTATGATATGATACGTAAACAAGATAGGATCAGTTGTTATTTCCAATGTTGCCTCTACTTTTAATTCAGAAGAGCCAGTATTTTGAAGATTTATTACAGTTATGCCGTCTTTTAGATGAATCCAGTCCAAAGTGACTTCTTTAGTGTGAGATGTTTTTGGTATTTGAAGACCATCACCAGGGCTAGATAATTTAAGATCAAATTTATCTCCTGTAATTTTCATATGCTGTTTTGCATGTTCATTTGCGTTAATTTGATATGAAGTGGATTCGCCTACTGCAAACGTCTCATTTACTTGTATTGTGTGAAATCCAATATCGGAAATTAAAGAATAAATTCCAATTGCAATAATAACACTACCTACAATAATTCCAATAATAGTTCTCTTTGATAACACAAAAGAATGATTTATGATACTGTTTAAAAAATTAGCGCAAAAAGCGGTATTATACCTAACACCCGTAAAATCCATAATTTTATTTGGCTATGGGGGTATTATCATTCAAAATATGTAGAAATGTAGAATTAAAGAACAAAATAATTTACTATTTTCCTAAATTCTAATCCAATACATGGAAAAGATAAAACTGCATAAAATCCCATAAGATACTACTAAAATTCTTTAATCGTTTCTAGTAAAACTTTACTTTGATGTATAGCTCTTTCAGGATAACAATTCAGCATCCACCCATTATCAATTCTATCAAAACCCATTTCTTTACAATCTGTATTATATTCTAAAGGGCTGTTATCAAATTTCCAATCAAATCCATTTGTAATACTAGACTCTGGAAAATTATGTCCTCGTACTAAAGTAATTATATTTGTTGATTCAGCATATTCTATTTTTGCATATAATGCATTTGGATAAAGATAGAGCACATTTGGATGATTTGTAATTGCATCAAATTCCTTTTGAGTGACATATTCATTATGCAATAAAATTACTTTGTCATATTTTTTAAGAATTTCAGGATTTTGATCAACTTCAATATCAGAGATAATTTGATATCCCAATAATTTTAACACCTGATATCCATTACCACTTGAAGGAAAAGTTGAAGGGTATTCTTTTTGAATTTCAATTGTAAGGCATTCTTCATTACATTCTTCTCTGTAATATGTGTAAAATCCAGGTTCGTGGTATGCCGCTGCTGTAAAAATAGGAAAAATTACAATGGTATTCTCATCAGCTTCATATCTTATTTTTTCATATAGTTCGTTATTTTTAGGATTTAATTCAAATTTCACATCATTCCATATTTTCTCTCCGTCTTTAATTTCAGAATTATCCTCAAAACCATATATGTTGAAAAGTGAAGTAATAT
>JABFSW010000141.1 GCA_013140415.1 Nitrosarchaeum sp. | reverse complement strand
ACTGCACAAACAGCAGTTATTGGCATCTTACCAGCTAATCCACCTAGTTGAGAAATATTTCTAGTACCAACTTTAACAATTATAATTCCAGCCATCATGAAGAGGATACCTTTACCAAGTGCATGTGTGACATACATCATCTCAGCACCAGATAACCCAAGAACAGACATGGAGCCAATTCCAAATAGAATGTAACCCATTTGACTGATACTAGAATATGCAAGTAATCGTTTGATATCATCTTGCATTAGTGCCATCGCACCACCGTAAATCATTGTAACAAGACCCCAAATGTGGAACCAAATTGAAAGGTCGGCAAATGTGTTTGGTAAAAATTCCACAATTAATCTGAAAATACCATAAGCACCAATGCCAATCATTGCAGGGGATAGTAGTGCACTAATTGGAGTTGGTGCGGAGCCGTGAACCCATGGAAGCCATATGTGGAACATGAATACTGCAAGTTTGACTCCAAGTCCAATTGAAATTGCAATAGCTGAGAAGATCAGAATATCTTGTGGAATTTCTGATTCTTGAATATCTGCAAAGTCAAAACTTCCAATTGTAAGACCAATCATTAAAAATCCCAATAGTAAAACAACTGCACCTGCATGAGTCCAAAGCAAGAACATTAAACCGATTTTTCTTCTTGGACCCGCACCCCATAGAGCAACCAAAAAGAAACCAGGAATCAACATTATCTCAAAGAATACATAAAATTCAATTAGGTTTGTAGACAGTACAGTGCCAAGCATTCCCATTGCAAATACAAGATAAAGAGCAAAGTAAAGTCCAGACTTGGCATTGACATAGTTTGAAAGAGAAGAGGATTCAATTATTGTGGAATTACCACTAGTTGATGTATTTTCATGTTGTTCTTCCTCGTATTGTTCATGAAATCTGTGAATCATGTATGGTTTTGAATAAAGTACCAAGATTGTACTTAATACGTAAATCATAATAGCAAATGGAGATGCTAAACCATCCAATAGGAAACCAAATTCACCGAACTGTTCTGTCCACGGATAATGTTCTTCGGTGGTACCACTTAATGTAGCTAGAATAATCAATACAGTAGCATAAAGCAGAATGCCAAAGGTAAACCACATTGCAGGTGTAGGACCTATTTTTCTTCCAATTATGTAGGCAATTGGAGACAATAGTAAAGGCAAGAAAACTGCCTGTAAAAGTGCATATTCCATTATCCTTTCAAGCTCCTAAAGTCTGCAATGTCAATATTCTGATACATACGATATGCTACAATAATTAATGAAAGCCCAACTGCAACTTCAGCTGCAGCGATTGCAATTGAAAATAATGCTAATGTTTGACCACCACTATGTGGTAAGAATCTTCCAAATGCAACCAAGTTAAGATTTGCGGCGTTGATAATTATTTCAACTGCAAATAACATTCTAATGGCATTTCTCTTTACAGACAAACCATAAATTCCAATACCCAAAAGGGCAACAGACACTAGAACAAAATCAATCAGTTCGTTGGTCATTTTCTACATCCTCTCTTCTTGCTAAAATCAGTGCACCGGTAACTGAACCTGTTAAGATTAATGCCATTAAAATCAAAGCTGGCCAATAATATGTTAGAAAGTCTGCGCCAATATTTCTAAAATCAACTGCTGGTTCATCAGTAGTTATTGTTTTGATGCCAGAATTCATTATAATTGAACCTAATGCAACCATAAAAACTAGCATCAGTGCAATGCCAACAAATTTTCTTCTTTTATCTTCAACTTTCTTGAAAATAAGTTCTCTTTTCACTAGCATGACGGTAAACAAAATTAAAACTGCAATAGAACCTACATAGACGGCTAGTTGGAACATTGCAACAAATGGTGAGTCTAAAAGTAAAAAGAATCCAGCAATTCCACCAAGGGTTCCCATCAAAGCAATCGAACCATAAATTAAAGATCTCATCTCCAAAGCAGCTATTGCAGAGCCAATTGTAATTACAGATAATGCAAGAAATATAGCATCAGCCATGCGTTGCACCTCGATTAGTAATTTTTATTTCAGAATCTTGAGAAACAAATGGTTTCACTTGAAGTTGAGCTGGTGTGTAAATCAAACCTTCCTTGCTAAATGAAGAAAGTTCATAATCATTTGTCATGTACAATGCATAAAATGGGCATGCATCAACACATAACCCACAAAATACACATTTGCCATAATCAATTTGTGGCATGATAGCTTTTTTATTATGTTTGTATTCTTCTGGAACTTTTACCATGGCAATTGCTTCTGCTACTCCCTCACATGCAATGGAACACAGCTGACAGCCAGTACAATGATCATGAAATAACATATGACGGCCTTTATAACCTGCAATTCCGACACCGGTAGATGGATCAAATTGATAACCATCACCAACAAACTTTAGTTTCTCTTCAGGATATCGTAATGTAAATCGTTTAATTGCTAAATGCTTAATTCCTGAATTTAATGCCTTGATAATACCAGTAGCTGTATTCATTACAATATTCCTCCAGGTCCCAAGACTCCAGCGTACAACAAACCGAGTGCTATAAAGATGTTAACGAATGCAAGTCCAATTAGTTTGTACCAACCAAGACTCAATAACATATCAATTCTGATTCTTGGGAAAACGCCTCTTGGTAATAAAATGAAAAAGATTACTCCTACTGTTTTTATTATAAACCATAAAACACCGTTTAGCATCTCTTGTGAAAATATTGGTAATCCGGGAATTTTTGCAGTGATTGGACCCATTACTATTCCATCAGTGATAATTTCTTCAGGGAAAGGAGGCCAAATCATTGGTCCAGACCAACCACCAAGGAATAAAACAACAAACAATGCGGCAAATGCATAAAGTTTCAAGTATGTTCCTAATTGAACAAGACCGTAAATCATTCCAGAAAATTCAGTTAACCAACCAGCAACAATTTCACTTTCTGCTTCTGGTAAATCAAATGGAATTCTTTCTAATTCTGCTAATATCGTAATAAAGAAAATAATTGCGCCAATTGGTAAAAATATAATCCATGGAAAATTAGATTGACTGGCAACAATTTCAGAAAGATTCAGAGTCCCTGTAAGAATCACTACCCCCAATAACGAAAGAATCAGTGGAATTTCAAAAGATACCATTTGATGTAATGCTCTTATTCCACCAATGAATGGGAATTTACTGTTTGAAGACCATGCAGAAAGAATAGTTATGATTGGAAAGAATCCAATAATTGCAAAGACTGCTAACAATCCAACATCAACATCTGCAACTACCCATCCTGGTGCAACTGGAATTAATGCGACAAATGCTGCTGCTGTTGCGACAAATATTATGGGAGCCGCCCAGAAAATTGGTTTGTCAGCTTTTGCAGGAATAATAATTTCTTTTGAGATTAGCTTTAGTCCATCCCCCATTAATTGTAAGATTCCTTCAAATTTTCCACAGTAAAAAGGACCTACTCTAAGTTGTAATTTTGCCAACATTTTTCTTTCTATAAAGATTGTTCCAGCTGCAATTAATGCTGCAAATCCAAATCCAGGGAAAGCAGCAATTTTAAATAAATCAGTAGTCATGAAAGCTTTCAAGATTGGAAGAGTTCTAGAAGGATCTGCTAACCATGTCAATGCAAGGAACGGTGTAAGTAATTCACCGTTAATTACAGGCATTTCAATATAGAATAAAATTATTTGAGCGGCAGGTAACCCAATCAATGCAAAGATAAGAAGTATCCAAAATACATTGTCGAGAATAGATTTTACAAATTCGCTAAACTTGAAATTTGGTGCAATGACAGACATTTATCTATCTGCCTCCACTGGCCAATAATTAAGACTCCAATATACAGCTGGCATGTTTCCTAATTTTTCCCCTTTAAGAAGATATGGTAATGCAATTAAGTTTCTAAAGGAACCAACACTTAGTTTTAATCTATATGGTTCAGGTTTTCCGTCAGAGACGATATAGCAACCCAATGAACCTCTACCTGATTCTACACGCTTGTATACTGAATCAAGTCCTTTTCCTTTTGGATTTGGTTTTAGTTTAACTCTAACAGAACCAGACTTTGGCATTTTTTGTAATGCTTGTCTAATTATGTTACAGCTTTCCAACATATCAAGCCATGGAATTTTTGATCTTGCATAAGAATCTCCCTCCTTCATTACATTACTGTGAACATCTAATTCATCATAGACATCATAAGGTTCCTTCTTTCTAAGATCATAGTCAACACCACTAGCACGAAGAACTGAACCAGTCGTACCTAATCGAATTGCATCTTGACGTGATAAAACACCAGTATTAGCAGTTCTAGCAATTAAGATTGGATTATCATAGAAAATTGCCGCATATTCTTTGATTCGTTTTTCAAAATAATTTACTTGTCTTAAACAAACATCTTCAAAGTTTGGAGGTAAATCATTTCTTACACCACCTGGTACAAAATGAGCATGAGTAACTCTAGCTCCTGTCATTTTTTCTAATAGATCAATTAGTAATTCACGATCACCTGCTGGCCACATAAACATTGTAGAATGACCTAAGAATATCCCATAGATTGCAAGCCAATACATTGTGTAAACACATCTATTCAATTCAGATGCAATAACTCGAATGTATTTTGCTCGTTCTGGTACTTCAATACCAAGAAGTTCTTCAACTCCTAAAACATACGGATACAAAATATTGCAAGAATCATGAATAACTGGTCTTTCTAAATGTGGAATGTTTGTAATGTAATTTCGATATTCAGCCATCTTTTCTTCACCGCGGTGAACATAGCCAGGATCAGGATCACATGCAACAATAAAGTCACCATCAATTTGCACAATAATTCTCATATGACCAGAACCGGGATGTTGTGGTCCAACATTGAGAGTCATAATTCTCTCATCTACTTTCTGAAGTGCAAGTCCCGGCGGTAATTCGTTATTCATATCTATCTTCCTTTAATTGCAAAATCCTTTCTTAGCGGTGGTAAATCTGCCCAATCTTCTGGCAAAAGTAATCGTCGATTATCTGGATGACCTTGAAAGTAAACCCCAAACATTTCAAAAATCTCTCTTTCATGAAATTCTACACTATAAAATATTTCTCGAAGACTAGGAAGTTTTGTTGCATCGTTTCCAGGAATTGGATTTTCTTCTCTTTGCGCTCTGGTTGCCAATACAAGAATTTGTCTTGATAATGAAGAATCAGTGTAGGAACCTAAATGATAAACCACTTCAATTTCTTTGTCCTGAGGATAGTCTACTCCTGATACAGATTCAGCATGATCAAAATTTAGAACATCTCTTAGAAATGTAGCCACTTCTTTAACATCATCTCTGCCAACATCAATCCTAATTCTGTCGTGTTTTACAAATGCTACTTTAATTCTGGTGCCAAATTTTTCAACAATTTTATCTGCAAGACCTTTTTCAAATTTTGGCAATTCAATTTCTTTTTCTGGAGTAGGACTTGCTTTAGTAGATGCAGGTATTACATCAGATGTGGTTTCAATTAGTTCATCATCAGAATCAGAACTCATTATACAAACTTCCTAGCCTTCATTCTCTTGATTTTTTCTTGCAGTAACATACATCCTTGAATAAGAGTTTCAGGTCTAGGTGGACAACCTGGGACATAGACATCTACTGGTAGAACTCCATCAATACCTGGAAGTACATTGTATGAATCAAAATACAACCCACCAGTAATTGCACATGCACCCATTGCAATGACATATTTTGGTTCTGGCATTTGATCATAAACTAAACGTAGACGTGGTGCCATTTTTCTTGTGATAGTTCCCTGAACTACAATTAGATCACATTGTCTAAGTGAACCAAATGCTTCAATGATACCAAATCTTTCAACATCATATCTTGGACTAGATGCTGCTCCAAATTCTACACTACAACATGCCGTTTCAATATGTACAGGCCAAAGCGACCATATTCTACCCCAATTGATTGCATAACCCAATGGTTTATCAATTGCTTGTTCTAAAATATCACCTAGCTTTCCAACAAACACATTTGCATTTTGTGGTGTTATCAGATCTTTTAGCAATATAATCCCTCATTTTTATAATTTTGATTTATATAAAAAACTACCATATGCTTCGTCTCCCTGATTGATGTAATGCAAAAGCCATTGCAGCAAACATAATTGCTAAGAAACCAATAATTGGCAAAGTTGCAGATTTTGGAAGTTCTAAAAGTGCATTTCCCCACGCATATAAGAAAATTGCCATAACATCAAAAACAACGAACATCAAAATGTAAGCATAATATTGCATCATAAAGT
>JABFSW010000127.1 GCA_013140415.1 Nitrosarchaeum sp. | reverse complement strand
GTATCAGAAATATTAGATATATCTGAATTTTTTAACTTGTAGCAAAACGTAGTAATAAATTTTCCAGAATTTGTATCAAAATCATGATCATGTTTTCTACAATGAAGCTTTATCACAGCATTGTCAAATTTTTCTATACAATCTTCACATTGATACCACATTGCAGGAACTCTAATTTCTTTTTCAAAATTTTTGATTTCTTTTAGACATGAAGGGCAAATAGAGTGATCAATATTTGAAAAATCAAAATTCTTACTTTCAGCAATATAGCCACATTTTTTATGCTCAAATAGATTTAATTTCTCAACATTCATTGAATGACACTTTGGACAGTACAATCTCATGCTTGATGAAAAGACAGTGGGATGTATAGGACAAACAATTAATTTTTCATAGATGTGTTTAGCCAAAATACCATCAGAGACTAAATCATCCAAATACGAGATGTTATCCTCTGTTTCTCCGATATTAGATAATATGGGATAAAAGATACTACCTTCTGTATAATCGATAAATGGTTTAATTGTCTTATCATCAAATTTTTGAACTTCCTGAATCAGATTTACAGATTTACTGGTGGAAGATTTTGGTAAATCAGGCTCAGAATTCACCGTAGGAGCAGATATTGGAATATTTTGTACAGGGATAGACTCATTTTTCAAAATTGATGCAAGACTACCAATATGTGGAAATTTAACCTCAGATTTGGATTTTAAATCACTATTAGATTTTCGTCCAAACATTAGATGTACACCTCATAACATAAGAGAAGAACACATACCATGGTCACTATTATGTATCTAAGCTAGAGTAAAAGCAAAATGTTGTTCAATTGAACGAACAAGTGTTAAAACATACAGTATGTATTAAAATACCTAAAAATGAGGCTAAAAATATTTAAAGATAAAATCTCAGCATTACAAAAAACACAATATGACAATAAAAGTATTTTAAAATCAAATAAAAATTTGCCAGATAACACATCTAAAGTAAATGAAGAAAACGAAAACAAAATTCCACAGTTTATGACATTATCAAAATTAGATTGGGATAACAATGAGATTCATGCAGGAATAATAAAAGACCCCACAGCAAAAGGAGGATTAAGATATCAGGTAATAGAGCCAGAGCTATCAGAGAGAGACCAAAATGCTTTTGAAATCATCAAAAAACTGTTAATCACAGAACTTTCAGTATCACTAGGTGAAATTAAGACTAAAAAAGATGCAGAACGAAGATTAAAAAATAAAATAGCTGCGATGATAAAAAAATATAGATTAAAAATTCCGCCAAAAAATATTGAAAAAATCAATTATTTTGCAGTTCGTGATTTTATC
Source organism: Nitrosarchaeum sp. (assembly GCA_013140415.1). GTDB lineage: Archaea > Thermoproteota > Nitrososphaeria > Nitrososphaerales > Nitrosopumilaceae > Nitrosarchaeum. The sequence goes on along the minus strand of JABFSW010000127.1, from coordinate 4,944 downwards.
TATCTTGGAAAAATTGAGCCACTCATGAGAGATCATATGATTGAAGAAATTAGTTGTGATGGAACAAACATTCCAATTTATGTGTGGCATAGAGAACACGAGTCAATTCCTACAAATATAATTTATGAAAAAGAATCAGAATTAAATAATTTTGCAAGAAAAATGGCATACATATGCGGAAAACATGTTTCAATTGCAGATCCAATTATTGATGCCTCATTACCTGGTGGAAGTAGAATTAATCTCACACTTGGTCATGAAATTACAAAAAGAGGAAGTACATTTACAATAAGACGTTTTCGAGCAGACCCAATTACGGTAATAGATTTGATAAAATTCGGAACAATGTCAGTGGATATCGCTGCATATATGTGGTATCTTGCTGAAAAACGTGCAACAATGCTCATTGCAGGTGGCACTGCCAGTGGAAAAACTACTGCACTAAACGCATTGGCGACATTTATCAGACCAGGACAAAAAGTAGTCAGCATAGAAGATACGCAGGAACTAAATTTGCCTCATGAAAATTGGATTCCAGCGGTCTCAAGACAGAGTTTCACAGATACACAAATTGGTGAAATCAATCAATTTGATCTGCTAAGAGCTGCTCTCAGACAAAGACCAGATATCATAATTGTAGGAGAAACTAGAGGAAGAGAGGCATACACATTATTTCAAGCAATGGCAACAGGTCACGGGGGATTCTCATCAATACATGCAGATTCAGTAGATGCCACTTTAACTAGATTAACATCATCACCTATGGATGTTCCAAAATCTTTGATTTCAAATAGTCTTGATCTAATTACATTGCAGCTAAAAATTAGAATAGGAGATAAATCAGCTAGAAGAATAATTCAGGTTTCAGAAATAGACGGCATTGATCATACAACAGGGGAAATTAAAACACATGAGATATTCAAATGGAACCCAAGAGAAGATAGACATGAATTCATGGGCGATAGTGTTGTGTTTAGTAAAATCAAAGAACGAGACGGAGAAACAGATGAAAAAATTAATTATGAATTAACAAAAAGACGACTTGCTTTAGAATGGATGGCAAAAAATGATATACGTGATCATAAGGAAGTTTCCAATAATATTATGGAGTATTATTCGGATCCTGAAAGATACTATGAAAGAAAGAGGTTAGAGATGTAATATGAAGATGGTAGCAGCAAAACAAAAACAAGAGGAATCAGTAGGAGTTATTCATGTTTATAGTTACAAATTACTAAATGATCATATAAAATTTTTATATCCAAAATTAAGATCAATGGAAAAATCAATAAAACAAGCAATGATGCCAATTCCTTTTGAAGTATATGTTTCAAGCATGGTTTTCTTTAGCTTGATTGCAGGAATTTGTGGAGTAATTATTGGCCTAATTGCAACTCAATTTATCAACATTCAGCCTACAATTGTAGGTTATTTGCTTCCACCCGTTACAGGAATGGCTCTAATGGCAATGACATTTGGGATTCTTCAGATAATTCCCCCAGTGAGAGTAAAAAATAGATCAACAAAATTGTTAGAAGAGATTCCTCATTTTATTGGATACATGTCAACGCTTGCTACTAGCGGCTTATCATTAGAAGAAATTTTCAAATCAATAGCAAAAGAGGAAACATATGAAGACATTGTAAAGGATGCACGATTCATTACAAGAAACATTGAGATTCTGGGAATGGATCTAATTACTGCAGTAAAAGATCTAATCAATAGAACCCCGCCAGGACCATATTCAGAATTATTGGAAGGTGCAATTATCACATCACAATCAGGTGGGGATTTGAAAGAATACTTTAACGCAACTGCCAAAGTTCAGCTAGAAGAAAAAAAGATGCTGTTGCAAAAAACTACAGAATCACTAGGATCAGTTGCAGAAATCTATACAATTCTTTTGATAGTTTTCCCATTACTAGCAGTAATAATGTTATCAATAATGGGCATTATGAGTCCAAGTTTAGGAGGATTTGATTTGCTAACATTGATGAACATTCTCACATTTGCGGTAGTCCCACTAAGTGGAATATTGATGTTAGTTATGATGGATACAATGGTGCCAAAGAGGTAAAGAATATGCAAAGAGTAAGCAGAAAACCAAAAGAAGTTTCATCAAATGAGATCATACCAAAAAAATCAATCCTGAAAAATGAGATAGTAAAATCCATCATGTTTTCACTTATTGCATCAGTTAGCGTAATTATAATCAGTCTAGAGTTATCAGAATTTGCAGGATCAACTACAATCAAAGACGTTGGAATAATCTTTGGAGTCATGGTAGGAATCATTCCATTAACAATTCATCAATTAAAAGAAGTTCAAAGAAGAGATAGTGTAGACAGAAACATGCCTGTGTTTTTATTGGCATTATTAAGTTCAGTTCAAAGCGGTTCAAATCTTATCAAAGCAATAGAGCAAGCAGCTGAAAGAAATCTAGGCGCTTTAACTCCTGAATTAAAAAATCTTAAGGCAAATATCAGTTGGGGTACACCAATTGAGGAGGCATTTGAGAATTTTGCAAAAAGAACAGGAACTAGAGTATCACGACGTGTGACAGTACTACTTGAAATGGCTATGAAGATAGGGGGAGATGTTAGTGAAAATTTAGAGATGATTCAAAGACATGTTTCAGAGATGCAAAACATTGAAAAAAGTAGAAAATCAGCTTTGCAGCCATATACATATACAATTTACATTTCATTTGCAGTATTTTTAGCAGTTGCAGTATTGCTAACTACAAGCTTCTTTACAGAAATTGAAAAAGTTCAAGATGGATTATTAGCAGCAGGGAACGGTAAAGGTAAAGAGGGATTATTTAGCTCATTAGCCGATATGGATGTATCAAAATTAGAAGCATCATTATTTAACATGGCAATAATTGAAGCAGTTTTTGGTGGAGTAGCTGCTGGAAAAATTGGGTCTGGGTCTTATGTTGCTGGAACAAAACATGTTGTGGTAATGATCATTATGGCAGTAATTGCATTTAATGTGTCATAGTTGACAATCCAGACATTTTTAGATATAGTTAATTCAAATGTAATGTACAGATGAGATAATTTGTATGTAACAAATTAGAAATACATCGAGTTTGTTAGTTGAGCACATAACACGCTGATCCTTTAGTTCGCATGAATCTTAACAATGATGGAAGATGAATGGAGTAACATGTGACAAACTAGGAAATTATGCGCAAGTGCTAAATGCAATCACACAAAATTTCACTATGGCAAATAAGTCAGAAGAGAAAATAAAATGATGTCGTATCAAGATCAATTAAGTGGCATAGCATCAGAATTAGAGGAGATATTAGATCTTGATGATTTAGAAGCCAAAGTTTACCTTAATCTATTAAGAGCAGGACCAATCACGGCAAGTGCACTTGCAAAAGAACTAGACATAGACAGAGCACGAATGTACAGAACGGTAGACAAGCTAGTTAGCAGAAATATTATTTCAACTACACTTTCTAGTCCAAAATTATGTATTGCAGCAGATCCACAAGATGCATTAAAAATTGCACTGCGAAAAAAAGAAGATGAAGTCAATAGGATCAAAAAAGGTGGGGAGGCAATTATTGAAAAAATTAACAGTGAGATTACAACAAAACAGGGCACAAATGTTCCAACATTCAGAGTAGTCCAGGGAAGAAACAATATTTATGCAGATATTGCCCAATTAATCGAAAATTCATCAGATACAGTATACATTTCAACAACACTTGAAGACATATCTAGAATGTATCATAGTGCAATACCTGAAAAAATTATGATGTGTGAAAAGAAAGGGGGTAAAGTTAGATTACTTGTAGAACTAGATGACCCTAAACTAATTCCATTTGTAAAAAGGTTTAACGCATCTGAAACTAAAATTTGTAAACTTCCATCAAAAGGAAGAATGGTAGTTCAAAAGGACAAACAAATGATAATGTCAGATTCTGCTACTGCAAGTCAAATGTCTACAAATTCAGAATCAGATTTTTCTTTGTGTACAAATTCATCTGAAATGGTAAGCAACATACACAGCCTTTGTAGTCTACTATGGGAAACAGCCCAACCACTAACAACATTAGATGTAAAAAACTACATCAGAAAAACGAAATAAAAATTTCTTAAATCATTATTTAAAAAACATTACAACTCATTTTTATTTTCTAGTTTATCTATAACATTTGTCAAATTTTTATCAATAAATGTGAATTAGTAACAATTTTTTCTAACTTAAAATAATCGTTGCAATGAGATAATCATGTAAGGTAAAGACACCAAGATCATAGTATTTTTGATAAAATGGACTTAATTTTATTAATTTAACTAGGCTTGAACTAAATATGTATTGATCTTGGAGAATCAATAAAATACAACACAATAACAATCATCACAAAATAGCTAACTGATGCGTAGATTCATAATTAGATAAGAATTAACACCACAAGAAATAATTCTAGGAAGAAGCTATGACTAGCAATGTTTGGGGATTTATGTAATAGTTGTACTCACCAGAACTGTTGCACAAATTCTGCAGTACCACTAGTGTTTTCAGAAGAATTAAAGAAAATAAAGCAAATCGATCCAGAATACATCAAACATATCAAAACAATTAAAATTAATAATAAACACATAGTGTTCATTAAAAAGAAAGAAAATACCACTAGATGTATTTACTTGAATGATGAAACCAACAGATGTACAATCTATGAATCAAGACCAATGGATTGTAAAATGTATCCATTTGACATACTGTTCATCAATAACGCATATCATTGGATTGTATATTCGTGTAATGTAGAAAGTAATTGGAAGTGGAGTGAGATCTATTTACAAAAGCTAGAGAAAGATATTGGGTTTGATGAGTTCATGAAAAATATTGATGTCTTCTCAGAACATACAAATATGATTCTGTCAAAAGAATCAAAAAAGACCCCCTATGTAGTATTAAGAC
>JABFSW010000185.1 GCA_013140415.1 Nitrosarchaeum sp. | reverse complement strand
GTAAACTCTGTAAATCCATTTAGAATTGAAGGACAAAAAACAATTCCATATAGAGCATTAGAATATTTGAAATGGGAATCTCCAGATTGGATTGTATACCCAGGAGGAGCACTTGGAAATACCTCGCGTTGTGGAAAGGCATTAATGGAATTATACCAATGGGGTTGGATAAAAAAAATACCACGGATTGCAGTAATTAATTCTGAAGGTGCAAGTACATTATCTGATTTGTATAATGGTAAATTTGAAGGAGAAGAACTACGATGGAATAAAGGCAATGCAAATACTGAATTAATTACAAGATACTATGATCATTTAGACAAGGAAGGAATTAGACCAAAAACAAAAGCCACGGCAATCCAAATTGGAAGACCGGCAAATATACTAAAAGGGTTACGTGCCTTAGAATTTACTAATGGGGTGGTAACCACAGTGTCTGATTCAGAGATGTTAGATGGTATGTCGGTTGTTGGTCTGAATGGATTTGATTGTGAGATGGCATCAGGGGCATCAGTTGTTGGAATTAAAAAACTGATAAATGAAGAAATAATCAAAAAAGATGACGTGGTTGTAGGAATTCTCACAGGCAGACAAAAAGATGCAATGCTGCCAGTAGATTACCATAATAATCCTAAAAATAAATTTGCAATTCCACCTAAAAATTAGCCTCAACTAAGCACATTATTTTATTAAATATCATTTTGATGTCTTAAGCCTTAAAAGTGGGTTTTACAAAACATTACCAACCAAGAGATGGTGCATAAAAAATAAAATGAAGAACATGTATTGTTCTGACAAACTTTTTTGGAGGATAAAATGGTAGAAATTTGGGAGTATTTTGTATTAGCTGTTCTCATAGGACTTTCAGCATTTTTTAGTGGAGTAGAAGTTGCAATGGTTGGAATTAGAAAATCTACCGTAACTCAATTACTAAAACAAAAGGCAAAGGGATCAAAAGCATTGCACAAATTCACATCCAATCCAAGTTGGATGATGTCCAGTGTTAATCTAGGAAACAATCTTGTTAATGTAGCAGCATCCGTTTTGGCAACAAAAATTGCAACTGACATCTTTGGAGATGAAGGATTAGGAATTACGGTAGGAATTATGACATTTATAATTTTAGTGTTCGGTGAAATCACTCCTAAAATATATGCTAATGCCAATTCTACCAAAACTGCACTTAGATGTGCACCAATATTGTTGATTTTTAGCTATGCATTATGGCCAGTTGTAAAACTTTTTGAAATAATTACAAAGACAATGATCAAATTAACTGGAAGTAGCTATCATCCACCACCAATCACTGAAGAGGAGATCAAAGGAATAGTAGCACAGGGTTTAGCTGATAACATACTTGAAAAAGATGAAAGTGAACTAGTTCACAGTGCTTTGGAATTTGATGATACTGTAATTAGAACAGTAATGACACCACGAACAAAAATGTTCACACTACCTGCAAAAATGCTTCTCTTTGATGCTATGCCTTTAATTAGTGAAAATTTGCATTCCAGAATACCCATTTTTGGAAAAACACATGACGACATTGTTGGATTTGTTCATGTACGTGATATTCTAACACATTTAGAAAAAGACAACAAAATGATCACATTAGAACAAGTCTCAAGAAAACCAGTATTTGCATCTCAAGAAAAAATGGTAAGCTCACTACTCAAAGAAATGAAAGGTAGAAAAACACACATGGCCATTGTTATTGATGAACATGGTGGGGTAGAAGGATTAGTCACATTAGAAGATCTTATAGAAGAAATAGTTGGAGACATTGAAGATGAAACAGATGACACACCACCAAAAGAATTTGAGTCTGTTGACAAGGATACAATAATCACAAATGGTGATATTAAAATTGAAAGCATTAATGAAATTTTTAAGTCAGAATTACCTGAAGGGGACGATTATGCTTCACTCAATGGGTTATTACATGAAAAATTACAAGACATACCAAGAGAGGGAGATAAACTTGAAATTGATACTGTACGAATTATTGTTGAGAAAGTAACAAAAAATAGACCTGAAAGAATCAGAATAGAACGCATAAAAAAATAAAATTAGTTTTTTCTTGCAAAGTGCTCTTGTAATTTTTGCTTTTTTTCTTTCATATGGAATATAGATTCTGTATGAGAAAATGCATCATTATATGATTTTCCAAACAACATGGCTTGTAATAACAGATGATTTTCAGGGATAACAATCCCTGTTTGATCATCAGAATACATCATTTGTATTGTATCTCCAATTGAAACAGTCATGTTTGCATGGATATGGATCATGTTTGTATCTGTGAAATTAAATCCCATGCTTCTAGCATAATCTCTAATGTCTTTTGTTCCTTTAGCAGTCCACAAAGTTGCTACTCCAAATTCATTTGTAAAAATATCATGGATTTCTGACGGTTTTGGTGCTTTATCATTAAAACGAATATCCATAATGTGTAGATGCATTTGTCTAGTTGGAACTTTAATTGCACGAACAAAAAGTGGGGCATCTTTTCCAAAATACGTTTTTACATCATCACCGTGATGTGGTGCTTCAGTCATTTCAATAGTATCTGATACTTGTTTTTCTGTTTGCTCAATGTCTGCCCATCGTCGTACAAGAGTTACATCAAATCGGATTAATCGCTTAGCAAATTTATCTCTTAATGGTTCTAAAATGCGTCCCATGCCAGTAACATTGCAGCTACCTTGCATAACATGTTTTTTTCCAACAGCCAAATCATAGTTGGCTCTAGAATTAAACAATAAATCAGAGACCGCCTCATTACCCATTGTAGTTTCTCCACCCTGATAGATTGCCATTAGATTTTTTGGTTCATAGAAATTCTTCTTGTTTATGTATCCATGTCCTCCAGGGGCAGCATCAATTACTAAATCACAATCATCAAGGACAGATTCTATTGTGCCAGATATTTTATAATTCTTAAAATCATTTAATTTTTGTTCAGGCACATAAACATCTAGTCCACGAGAAATTGCCACACTAACATCATTATCAGGAGAGTATTTTCCCACACCAATCACAGATATTTCAGGATCATCTTTTAGAAATGATGTGATTCTGCTTCCAATAGAGCCATACCCATTAACAAAAACTTTTTTCATATTTTTTCTAAAAGATTCCCATTTATTTAGATTAGTTTAGAAGATACAAATTAATCAAAAAAATAGACAGAATAGAGAAGAAACGTAACGAGTTTACATTTAAGAGCAAAAATTGTTTAAAGAGATTAACAAAATTGGACAAAAATTACATCATTTCAAGATTATTGGATGTTATTGAAAATGGTGATGGGGATATGGGGAGAAACCAATATCTTCTCAAACAAATTAACAAAAACAATCCAATTTTTGAATCAGACAAGAAATACTTGGTAAGAATTTTAAAATTAGAATTAGATATTGATGCGATTTATAAAATTGAAAAAAATAAACTAACAGATATTCCAAAAAAAGATAAATCTGTTTTTTTGAATTCAAATTTAATTAAATGTGCATTATGCAATAATGATATTCAATTAAATGAAAAATCTACAAGATATCAAAAAAAATGGCATCATCTAAACTGTTTTAAAATCATTTCAGAAAAACAAGAAACCAAATCATCAGAAAATAAAGATTTTAAAGACAGTGTAAAACCAAAAATCAAAAAAGATCCTGTTCAATTTGCACTTACTGCAGCAATTTTTATTTTTTTAATTGCTGCAGTTTATTTCATTTTAGGACCGATAAGCATGATGGCAATGGGATTAGGAGGAGTCATTACAATTTATCATGTAATTGGAGCTAGAAAAAAATTGTTTTCAACAAACGTATCAAATAAACGTGGACCGTCTGTGTTTTTATTATTTTTGTTAGGTTCTCCATTTATTATTGCTGGAATGATTGCATATGAGGGATATGCATTATTAGAATCCCCTGTCAGAATAATTCTTCTTTGGGCAATGACGATTTCATTTTGGTCAACTATGTTATTTGTTCCAATGGCAGTATTAAGTAAGTATAGAGAAGACATTCAACAAGATGTTAAGACATATCCTACGATTTCTATAATAATTCCTGCATACAATGAAGAAAAAGTAATTGCTCATACCATAGAAGGATTACTAGAAACAAGATACCCAAAAAAAGAAATCATTTTTGTAGATGACGGCAGTTCAGATAAAACCCTAAGCATTGCAATGCAATATAAAGATAAAATCAAAGTATTGCATAAAGAAAATGGGGGGAAAGCATCTGCACTAAACTATGGTCTTGTTTATGCAACTGGTGAAATTGTTGTAATTGTTGATGCAGACACCATCATAGGACGGCATTCATTAAAAGAAATAGTAAGAGGATTTGAAATAAATGAACATGTAGGAGCAGTTGCAGGCAACATCAAAGTAAGAAATAGAGTAAATTGGATTACAAAATGCCAAGCACTAGAATACATTACAGGAATTCAAATTGTTAGGCGCGCTTTTGATGTATTTGGTTCAATTACTATTGTTCCAGGAGCGTTAGGTGCTTTCAAAAAATCCCTTCTTGCAGAAGCTGGTGCATATGGTAAAGAAACCATAGTAGAAGATTTTGATCAAACTATAAAGTTACTAAAAGCAGGATTAATTACTCAGGGAAGCTCAAAAGCCACTGCATATACTGAGGCACCAAACACATTACGTGATTTTGTTGCCCAAAGAAAGAGATGGTATCGTGGAAATATTCAGGTATTAAAAAGACATTCAGATGCTTTAATCAATCCTAGATTTGGATATTTGCAAAGACTGTCATTACCTTATTTGTTTTTAGGAATGATAATTACGCCGATAATTGGGTTTACAGCTACTGCAAATGCGATTTTAGGCATAATTTTAGGAGACGGATGGTATGTTCTGCAAGTTTCAGCTATTTTTATTGTTGTTCACTATCTCATGTCGGCTTTAGCACTTAGAATTGATGATGAAGATCCAAAATTATTATGGCATGCAGGATTTTTGGTTTTTGGATACAAGCAAATTGTGGACTTTTTATTACTAAAAGCACTCATAGAGCAATTAAGAAAGAAACAAGCAACTTGGACTAGTGCAAAAAGAATAGGAGTGTAAAAACTATCAAATGTGTTTTTGAGACACAGATAATCATAAAGAGTAGTAGGCTCAATAAAAAAATATGTTAAATAAAAATCTCAATATTATTTACAACTATATTAATACAAAACATTAAACAAAGTGGTAACCATGCAAACTAACATGAATCATATCTTATATTCCATAATCATTTTACTATCGTTTTCATTAATGATTCAAAATTCTTTTGCAGCAGAAGAGACTGGTAACATAGATCTTTTGTTAAAATATGAAAATGGAAATAAAGCAAGTATTAATTCAACGATACTAAAAATATATCAAGATTCAGAGAAAATACCTTTAAGAGAAATTCTTGTACAGAGCAATCCCATAAGCATAACAGGTCTTCCGCTTGAACACAAATACAAAATTGAAGTTTATTATAATGAACACTTTCAGAGTGTAAATTATTATGATCTGAAAAAAACAAACAACAATTTTGAGATAACAATAAAATTACCCGGTGGAATTAAACTCGAAGTATTTTACAAGGATGGACAAACACCAATCTCAAAAGCAAGCATCTTTTTTAAAACAATGAATGGAAAAACAGTAGGTTTTGACGAGACTGACTTTAACGGAGATACTGTACGCTTTTGGCTTCCACAAACTATCGGCAATGACTATTACAATGTAGATGTTGTAATTGATCCTGCATTAAAATTCATATATACACCACTTCAAATACAATCTTCGCTTTCCAAAGACATCAAAATTGTGACAGAGTGGCCCAAAATAATAGATTCTGCAATATCAATAGATGTGTACAAAGATGAAAAAATAAAGGTATCAAAATCAGATGGTAACTTTATAGTACAAGTTAATGACAAAAAGAAAACAAAAATTGCAGAATCTCCAGTTTCAGACAAGGGAGACGCAGTAATATCCAATATCCCTATTGGAACATATGCATTTCACATAGTCTCAAAAGATGATGGCAAAATCATAGCATCAAAAAAGGTCACGCTTTCTGGGAACCATGAACCTATCAAGATATTCATAAACAATCCACAACTAAATTTTGATGCATTGTATTGTAATTGTGTTGCATTTAGATTCGATGATGTACAAGATCATTTTTTGAGCAATGCCCAAATTCAGATGATGAAGTTATTTGGGGAAACAGATGCAGGTCTAACAGTAGGGATAATTGGCGGGGTAACTGGAAAAGACCCAAAACTAGTAGAGACCCTAAAAGAACAATTGCAGATAAACCCCAGATTTGAGATTGCGAGTCACAGCTGGAACAATAAAGTAATCACTAGTCTTTCTCCAGAAGAACAGGAAAAATATATTAAAAATACAGATGACAAAATATATGAATTATTT
>JABFSW010000122.1 GCA_013140415.1 Nitrosarchaeum sp. | reverse complement strand
TACTTGATTTCGTCTAATTGAAAACATCTTTGGTTTTTCAAAGTCTTCGGTGCAATCCGGACACGCATAGACTAAAACTCTATGTTCATTTGGTGCTTTTGGATTTGATAATCTGGGATAATAAACTAATCTTGACCCACAATCAACGCAATATCTGTTGGCCCTTCTAGTTCTGACCAATGTAAATCTCCTGCATTATTGTTAATATGCGATCACCTATTAGATCTATCCAGTCTAATAGAGTAAACTAAATTGTTTCAATCGATCAATATTTCTAAATTCGAATTTAGACATATTCTTTTCAAATATGTCCTATCTAAACTTTATACTGAGAAATGTATGTTTCAAAATTCGAGATTAGAAATAAAGAGCGCCTCCCATCAGACTTGAACTGATGACCATCCGATTAACAGTCGGATGCTCTACCACGCTGAGCTAGGGAGGCACAAGTTTGTACCTTAATAAAAGCGATTTAATCCTTGCGCCTGTTAGATTTAGACTAGCTCTGAATGTTGTTAGTTGAATTTAGCAAAGAATTCTTTGATCTCTTTGGAATAACTTTCTACTAGTTCAATTATTTCCATGTGTTCTTCTCCAGTTGGTTCACGTTTGTGAACAATCTGAAATGCACTTAATGCAGAACCCACCATTTCGCCTACAAAAAAACCACAAAGAAAATCACCAACATTTTGACAATTCCATAATTGGCCTACTCTTGGTGATGCACCAGCACTTTTGTATAATTCCAATGTCTGTTCAATAAGTGATGATGTTTGTTTTGAAAACTCAGAATCAAGTGTCATGTGGTATAATCAAAAATTAAAAATGTGTTATTTTTCTATTCCTTTTTTCTTTTCATAGGCATAGACTCCATCTAGGAAAACTCTATGATCTTTATCTTTTACTTTACTACGTAGTTCTATATTTGCTGCAGTCTGTGTAATGTCATTCCAAACTTCACCTGTTAAAATCACATCCTCACCTTTTGGAACTACTTTGGTATTTCCAATGATTCTAGTAACTCTTGCTGATCTCTCACCCTGGAAATTTTCAATCAAAATAGTTTTGTCTTGAACCTTTACAGTAATTGGAAAGTGTGCAAATACTATTTTCATTTTAATTGTATATCCTGTAATTAGGCCTTCACAAATATTTCTGATAATTGATCTTGCGGTGTGCAGTATTGAATAATCTCTTTTTCTATAGCCTTGTGATTTAAGTATTATTTTTCCATCTTTGACTTCTATGTTGACTGGTATGTATCTGAAATTTTTGTATGTTTTACCTAATGGACCTTGAAAATGTAGCATACGTTTTTTTAACGTAACATTTACTCCTTTAGGAATTTCCACTATCTCTTGGAATTTTTCAATTTGCTCAGTAGACATATCCTATCAAAAATCCTCCCAATCCTTTGTTTACAGCTTCATGATGTGACATAACACCTTGGTTTGTTGTTACTAACAGCATTCCACGGTTATATGCCGGCAGATATTGCTGCTCCCAATCATTATACTCTTCATTTTTTACTTTAAACCTTGGTGAAATTGCACCACATTTTGTAATTTTTGCTAATAATCTTATTTTGAATTTACCGCCTCTTTTATCATCTATATGTTCAAACTCTCCAATGTATCCATCTTTTTGAAGTGTTTTTAGAACCTCGATACCTAATTTTGAAGTTGGAAGAATAATGCACTCACTTTTTCTTCTGGCTTCATTATTGTATAATGTGACAAATAGATTTGCTAAAACATTTTGTGCCGGCATAATTATCACATATTTTTCCTAAACCCTAAAGATGTTGCTACTTCTCTGAAACATCGTCTACAAATCATTAGATCATATTTTTGAATTACAGCTGTATAGTCGCCACATCTTTTACACCATTTGGAACCTCTGCCAAAATCATGTTTCTTTCTACCTGTAGCTTCGTATGATCTATCTTTTGCCATTATACTATCGTCACTCCAAACTCCTTAACTAGATAATCCTTTGCTTCTTGGTTTTTTATCGTATGTGATTTTCCAACACTTGCTTTATGTTTACTTCTCTTTCTAATTCCATATCCTGGTCTAGTTAGTGTTACTGAAATTCCAAGACCCAAGATTCCAACTTGTGGATCATATTTTACACCTGGAATATCTATGTGTTCTTTAATTCCAAATGAAAAATTTCCAAAATTATCAAAAGATTTTCCATTGATCTGGTTTCCCTTTGACTCTAGTAATCGTTTGAGTAACTCACGTGCATCTTTTCCTCTAATTGTAACTGCAACACCTATTGGTTCTCCTTGTCTTACTCCCCATTCTCTTTGTGTTTCTTTTGCATCACGTGCGCATGATTTTTTACCTGAAATGTGATCTAGTGCTTTTTTTGCTACTTGTATAATGTCTCCTGATTTTCCTAATCCCATATTTAGAACAACTTTCTCTAAAGATATTTTTTTCATTGGGGATTGTATTACTTGGGACATATGATCACTTTATTTGAATTATAGGCTCCTTTTTGCCTATCACCATTATGATGTCTGTTGGAATTTCAATTTTTCTCTCCCCTAAAATTAAAACTGCTCGTCTAGGTAGAATAAAAGTTCCCTCTTCTATTGATTCAATTTTACCGATTTGTCCTGCGTTAATTCCACGAGTTACCAAAACATGTGAATCTTTTTCTAATTTTATAACTTCAAGAATTTTTTGATCTGGAATTTGTATTAAACACGTATCTCCAACATTTACTTTGGTATCTGAAATTGTTGAACGACCATCGTGAAATCCTATTTGCATTTTACCTTTGTTGATCGTTGTTTTACTTGTAACTCTAACTAATTTTTTTGCTTTTTCTGACTCTTTAATTTGTAATGGTTTTAGCAATTTTCCTTCCATTGGGACTAGGCGATATATCTCTGGAACATTTTCTAATTCTACGACATCCATCAATCCAATTGCATGATGAAGTGATTTTCTAACAACTCCGTCAATTTTGACTTTACCTGTATAGATTGCAGCCTTTGCTTCCCTTAAAGTAGTTACAATTTTTAGTACATCTCTGAGAAACACTGCTGTTGGTACAGAATACTCTTTTTTGTGTGGGCCTGGTCTGACTGTAATTACAAATCTTTTCTCTTTTCTTCCAATTCCCCAAAATTGTGGGGCCATTTGTCTTTTGAGTTTCTTACTTCCAGATATGCTTACCATTATTTTTCAACTTCCTTTTTTTGAGTCTTTGTTACTTTTGTTTCTTTAGTTGTGTTTTCTTTCTTTGTTGTTTTTTCTATGACTACTTTTGGTTTTTCACTTAGTTTTTTTCCTTCAAGTTTTGCAATTCTCCATTTATCCTCTGTATTCAAGCCTGTAACTAGAAGATTTGAGGTATGAATATACACATCAAATTTATCGCCTTTTGTCTTTTCTTTTTTTACTCCTTCTACTGCAACACTATTTTTCTTTGTTGATACTTTTGATATTTTACCATCTACTCCTTTGAATTCACCTCTTACAATTTTTATGCTATCTCCTTCGATAACTCTCACACTTTTTTTACCATATTTTTTACGAAGATCTTCTGATAATTGACTGCCTAATTGTTTACTTCGTGTATGAAATGTTGCACGATAAATCAACTTATTACGCATTTTTGTTGGTTTCATTTTATACCACCATTGATGCCAAATTAGCTACTCTTGGCCATTTTTCTGAAGCTTCTGCTGCAACCGGTCCTTTAATGTCAGTTCCTTTTACTTCTCCTTCTGGAGTTATCAGAACTGCTGCATTGTCTTCAAAGCATACTCTTACACCATTTAATCTGCGAACTGCATATTTTTGTCTAATTATCACTGCACCATAAACCTGTTTTCTTAATTCAGCAGGACCTTTTTTCACAACTACATTACAAAAATCTCCAACTGCAGCAGCTGCTAATTGTGCATGTCTGGTTTTGTGTCTTTGCACCATTACTATTTCTAAAATTTTTGCACCTGTATTATCTGCACATACTACTCGTGCACCAATAGGAATTGCTCTTGTTACATAAGGGCGAAATTCTGCTACTCCTTTTCCGGCTTGTTTTGCCATTAGGCTTTAACCTCCACAACAACATATGACACTGATTTTGATATTGGTCTGCATTCTGCAGTCAATACATGATCACCTGTTTCAACATCTATGCATTCAGGTACATGAGCATGAATTGTATTCTTACTTCTTGCATATCTTTTGAATTTCATATAGTAAATTGGTGATTCTTTTTGTAGTGTAATTGTTTGCTTTGCTTTATTGCTTGTAACTTTGCCATCAAACAACTTTCCACGTACTGATAATTTACCGTGAAATGGACAATGTGCATCTGTGCATTCTCTGCTTGGTGTTTTTACTTTTAATCCAATGTTTAGTGTCATGCTTTTGCTCCTATTCTATCAAATGGTCTTTTTGCAATTTTTGAACCGTTTAAAACAATGTCTTTGTTGTCAATTAAGAATTTCCAACTGTTATTTGATTTTGAAATCATTTTTGTTCCATTTACGGTATTAATGGTGATCATTGATTTTGTTTCATCTATTATTGTTCCATTTAATCCTATGATTTGTGGATTTGATGACTCTACAATTTCTGTGCGTAATCCAATTAATTCATGTGATGCGATGTTCTCTGCAGTAATCATTTTGTCTTCATCTCATTTAATCTAGTCATCATTCTTGCAATATCGTGTCTGAGAGGTTTTAGCTTTCCACTTTCCTTTCTTAATGTGCCTTTTGAACCATCTACCCTTAATTTTGCAAGCTCACTTCGTGTTTCTTGAATTTTACTTTTTAGATCTTTTTCATTTAATTCCCTTATTGTTTTCATACTTAATCGTGTCATTACAATAATTTCGCCTCTTCTTCTTCTAATGTTTCAAGTTCTTTCATTTTTTCTTCTTCTATTGCAATTTGTTCAGACTCTGTGCGTGCTTTACGTTCTACTTCTGTTTCATCTCTCATCTTTCCAGTGTCTACGTCTTTGACTTGCTTTGCTTTCTTTGGTTTTTGAGTTCTTAATTCAAATTCCGGAATGTATTTTTCATTTCTTGCAATTCTTATTCTAATCCCAATTAATCCCATTGCAGTTTTTACATGTGCAATGTCTTCATCTACAATTACTTCTGCATGATGTCCTGCTCTTGGTAGAATTCCTGCAGTGTGTTTTTCAAATGCAGAACGATCCCCTCGTAGTTTTCCTGAAATTGTTATTTGAACTCCCATTGCACCATTTTCCATAATTTGTTTTAATGTCCACATGGTGGCTCTTCTAAATGCTGTACCGCGTTCTAAGTGTGATGCCATTCTATTACACATTACACTTGGTGAAAGTTCTGGTTTCTCAATTTCTACTACTGATATTTGTGGATTTTTTAATTTAAAATCTGTTGCAAGTTTCTCTGTTAATTCTCTAATTCCAGAACCTTTTCTTCCAATGACAATACCTGGTCGTGTTACATGAAGTGCAACTCTTGTTCCCATAGGTGTTTTTGAAATCTCTGCATGTGAAAACCCTGCATCTTTAATTGCAATTCTTAGATAATCTTTGAGAAGCATCATGTTGTAGTTATCTTTGATTACATTTTTTACTGCTGACATGTTATATCTCCTGTGCCACCAATTCTACATGTGTCAATACATTATTTTTTGGAGTAGCACTTCCCATTGCTCTTGGAATGAATCTTTTTACAATAACTCCTTTATGCACTGTAGCGTTTACAATTCTTAATCTATCTAAATCCATTCCTTTGTATTCTGCATTTGATTCCAAATTATCTAGTACCTTGATGAATTCTTTGACTGTTTTTTGTGGATATCGTCCTGACATCATTCCCGGATCTGATCTGTGTCCAACTTGATTGTTGAATCTTCTAAATGCAATTGCTCTTTCTTTGTTGACTACTGCTTGTAAGTAATCTCGTGCTCTTTCAATTGAAAGTCCCTTTATTGCAACAGCTACTTCACGAGCATGTTTGTGTGAAATGTCTTTTTCTCTTAATGAAGAACGTACATGTTTTGTTGCATCAAAATTTTGAAATGCGTATTTGAATCTGCCCATAACAATCACTTTAATGGTACGTAGAGACTGGATCTTGATGCTCCAACACCTGGTGCACCATGTGAGACTCTTTTGTTTGTAATTACATATTCGCCCAGATAATGACCAATCATTTCAGTTTTTATTAGAACTGGAGCGAATTCTTTTCCAGAGAAAACATTTACTGTAACACCTACCATGTATGGTAGGATAATTAAATCTCTAGAATGGGTCTTTATTGGATTCTTTAATTTTCCTGCTTTCGCAGATTTTATTTCCTCGATCAACTTTCTCTTATCATCTGTAATTCCTCTGGTAAGTGATCGTCTTTGCCTTGAATTGAATATTTGGAATAATTTCTCTAATGACATGTTGTCTAGCTCTTCTTTTGGCAATCCACGATATAGAAATTCTTTGACCATCTTATTTCTCCTCTGTTAGTATTGATGAAATTTCATTG
>JABFSW010000149.1 GCA_013140415.1 Nitrosarchaeum sp. | reverse complement strand
GGACAAGAGATCATAGAACTCAAAGAAATAATAAAAAATGCATTTGAAATAATTAATTAATACAAAACATCAAATTTGGAAAACTCACCAATAAATTTCTCATTTCGAATTTCTACATCTTCAACTCGTGCATTGGCCGGTCCTCTGTGAGACCATTCAACTAGTCTACTTACTTTTTCTTCATTACCTTCAAGTACGGCTTCGACTCTACCATCTTTAAGATTTTTAACCCAACCAGAAACATCATTTTTTTTAGCCATTACTTTTAGAGCTTGACGAAAAAATACACCTTGTACTTTTCCTGTTACAAAAATTCTGATCCTCTGCTTTGACATGTAAAAAATTGTTTCAATAAGGTATTAATCAATTTTAGGTAAGAAAAATTAGATTATTACGTTCTCTCTTTAATTCTAGCTCTACCAGTTTTTCGAGCAGCAATGCTACCTACTTTAGCTCCAGGTGGGGCGTTACGGGAAACAGTAGAACTTTGTCCAACGTGTTGATGTCTTCCACCGCCGTGTGGGTGAACATAAGCGGCTTGTGCCACACCTCTAACAATAGGAAATTTCTTTCCTTTAGCTCTAAAACTACGCCATTTGTTACCTGCACTCATAAAGAATCGTTCACTAGCTCCACCACCGGCAAGAGTTCCAATCATTGCTCTATTTTTTGGATTAAGTGTAGTGAATTTTCCAGAAGGAAGTTTTAATGTGACACCTTCTTCACCGTGAGAGAAAACCGTTGCATTGGTGCCTGCTGATTTTACTATAGCACCACCATCACCAAAGTGTTTTTCAACGTTACACACTATAGTTCCATCGGGAATATTTTGAACGCTAATTACATTACCTTTTTCAATTTTTGATTTTAATCCAAATTGGAAGGTTTCACCTACTTTAGTACCAAGAACTGCTGGCATAAAAGAGACTGAACCATCTTCAAATCGTACTTTAGCAAGAGGAGCTTCTCTACCGCGCTCGTGAACTAGATCTATTACTAGACCTTCATGTTGCTCAGATAATGAAAAACGCGGATATTTTGCTTTACTACCTACTTTACCAGTAGAAGTAGATCTAAATTGAAATCCTCCACGGCCACGTCTTCTTACTAATGGTCTCTTACCCAAGTAGATCGTGTCCTGTTCATTAAGGATTTTAAGCTTGTGATTTTATCTGTGTAATTCGATAAAATTACCACAAAGATATAAAAATTAGACAGAAGAGTTTGCTATATGAGCCAGAATGCACTTTCTCTAAAAGTTCTAGAAGCATATACACGAGATGTGGGACGTGGAGTTGCAAGAATTGATTATGATTCTATGGATACACTAAATGCCTCTACTGGTGATGTAATTGAGATTAAGGGTAAAAGAAGAACCGTTGCAAAATGTCTTCCACTTTATCCATCAGATGAAGGAAAAGGAATAATCAGAATTGATGGATTAGGTCGTAATAATTCAGGTATTGCAATAGGTGATACCATTACTGTAAGAAAAATTAAAGCAGTTGCAGCTGAAAAAGTTGTAGTAGCACCACTTGAAGCAATTCCTCCAATTGATGAACGTTATCTTGCAGATGCTCTAGAAAGTGTTCCTTTGATTAAAGGAGATAATGTAATGGTTCCATACTTTGGTGGTCGTTTAACATTTCAAGTAATTGGAGTAACACCAGCAGCAGATGCAGTATTAGTTACTCAAAAAACTGTTTTCCATATTGCAGAAAAAGGTGAAACATTACGAGGAGTACCTCAAGTAACTTATGAGGACATTGGGGGTTTAACTGATGAAATAAAGAAAGTAAGAGAAATGATAGAATTGCCATTAAGACATCCAGAAATTTTTGAGAAATTAGGAATTGAAGCTCCAAAAGGTGTATTGTTATATGGTCCACCTGGAACAGGAAAGACACTACTAGCAAAAGCAGTTGCAAATGAAAGTCAAGCTCATTTCATTAGTATTTCAGGTCCAGAGATTATGAGTAAGTTTTATGGAGAAAGCGAAGCTAGACTAAGAGAAATTTTCAAAGAGGCTAGAGAAAAATCACCATCAATTATCTTTGTAGATGAAATTGATTCAATTGCACCAAAGAGAGAAGAAGTAACTGGAGAGGTAGAAAGAAGAGTAGTATCACAAATGTTATCATTAATGGATGGATTAGAAGCTAGAGGAAAGGTTATTGTCATTGCAGCTACAAATAGACCAAATGCAATAGATCCTGCACTTAGAAGACCTGGTAGATTTGATAGGGAAATTGAGATTAAAGTTCCAGATAAAAAGGGAAGAAAAGATATTCTTGCCATTCATAGCAGAAACATGCCTTTAGTCACGGATGAAGCAGACAATAATTTTGTTAATATTGAAAAGATTGCTGCAGTAAGTCATGGGTATGTCGGAGCAGATTTAGAATATCTCTGTAAAGAAGCTGCAATGAAATGTTTGAGAAGATTACTTCCTGAACTTAACATGGAAGAAGAAAAACTTCCTCCAGAGACTTTGGATAAACTAATTGTAAATAATGATGATTTCCAAAAGGCACTGATTGAAGTCACTCCATCTGGAATGAGAGAAGTTTTCATTGAAAATCCAGATATCAAATGGGCAGATATTGGTGGTTTGGAAGAGGTCAAACGTGAGCTTCAAGAAGCAGTAGAATGGCCAATGAAATATCCTGGACTATATGATAAATTAGGACATAAAATGCCAAGAGGAATTTTACTTCACGGTCCAAGTGGAACTGGTAAAACACTATTAGCAAAAGCTGTTGCTACTGAAAGCGAAGCAAATTTTGTTTCTGTCAGAGGTCCTGAATTACTATCAAAATGGGTTGGAGAATCAGAAAGAGGAATAAGAGAGATTTTTAGAAGAGCAAGACAAGCTTCACCATGTGTAATATTCTTTGATGAAATTGATTCAATTGCACCAATAAGGGGAGCAGGAGGAGAAACAGCTGTTACAGAAAGAGTAGTCAGTCAATTACTTACTGAATTAGATGGTATGGAAAATATGCACGGTGTTGTTGTTTTAGCAGCTACTAACAGACCAGATATGATTGATCCAGCATTATTAAGACCAGGAAGATTTGACAAAATTATTCAGATACCATTACCAGACAAAGAAAGTAGAAAAATGATTTTAAAAATTAATGCTGAAAAAATACCAATAGTTAATGATCCTAACAGTCCACAGCGTGTAGATATAGATAAAATTGCAGAATTAACAGATGGATTAAGTGGTGCAGATACGGCTGCAATTGCAAATACTGCGGTATCTCTGGTTATTCATGAATTTTTAGATACACATCCAGATGTCAAAGATATTGAGAAAAGTTCTGCTGATGCCAAAGTAACTATGAAACACTTTGAAGCAGCAGTAAAGAAAGTAAGAGAACAAAAAAACCTCAAGATAGGCGAAAAACTTGTGGCTTCCTATTACAGGTAGTTTTTATTAAATAGACAACCTAACTCTCATAAATGTCTGAATTTAGAGGATACACTGGGAAATCATTAGAATTTTTAAAAACTAACAAAATTAGTGTAGGTGATTCTGTCAAAATTCTTGCAGATTTAACATATTTGGGAATAATTATGCCACGATACGAACATAGTGACGATAAACATCTAGTGCTCAAATTAAAGAGTGGATACAATATTGGATTAGAAATAGGAAAGATTGAAAAAATAGAGAAAATATCCAGTCCTGAAAAAAGCATTGAGAAAAAAGAAAACTTAGAAAAAAATCCTGCTTTACCAAAAATTCTCCTATTATCAACAGGGGGAACAATTGCAAGCAAAGTAGATTATAGAACAGGTGCAGTGACTCCAGTTTTAACTGCTGAAGAACTTAATTCATCAGTTCCTGAACTTGCTAAAATTGCCAATGTAGATGCTGAGGTATTGTTTTCAGAATATTCAGAAAACATAATGCCAGAACATTGGTTAAAAATTGCTGAGAAATTAAAAGAGTATTCAACTTCAAAATATTCAGGCATAATTATTGCACATGGAACAGATACAATGCATTACACATCATCATTTCTTTCATTTGCACTTGCGGGATTTCCCATTCCAATTGCACTTGTAGGTTCACAAAGATCCTCTGATCGTGCTTCATCAGATGCAGCTCTGAATTTGATAGGCGCAATAAAATTTCTTGTTGGCTGTAAAACAAATGGGGTGTATATTGTAATGCATCAAGATGAAAATGATGAAACAATTGCATGCCATTTAGGAACAAGAGTTAGAAAAAATCATACCAGTAAAAGAGGTGCATTTCAAACTATTGGAAGTAATCCAGCATTCATTATTGTAAATGATCAAATTCAGAGAAATATGAAAGGTGAATTTTTCAAAGTCAAAGAATTTCAGCCAAGAATTAATCTAAATACAAAAGTGGCATTAATAAAATATCATCCAGGATATGACCCCAATCTTTTGGGGAAAATTATTGAAATGAATTATAGTGGAATAATTTTTGAGGGAACTGGTTTAGGACACATTGGAAAAACAATGTATGATAATGTAAAAAAAGCAAACGAGAAAGGCATTTTCTTAGGCATGACTTCACAGTGTATTGATGGCAGAGTAAGAATGACAGTATATGAAAGCGGCCGAGATTTACTTAATTTGGGAATAATTTCTTTGGCGAATATGATTCCAGAAGTAGCATTAGTCAAAGCTATGTGGGCTCTTGGAAATTCAAAAAACCTTGAAGATGTCAAGCAGATAATGCTTCAAAATATTGCTTCTGAGATATATGATTAAAAATGAGTGATATTAATGTCTGAATTTTTCATTGAAAATATTGGATTAAAAGTTGGTCTTGAGATACATCAGCAATTATCTACTAACAAAAAATTATTCTGTAGTTGTGTACCACTTGAATCAGATGAATATACCACAAAATTTCAAAGAAAATTAAGAGCAGTTAAAAGTGAATTGGGTGAATATGATCCAGCAGCTCTTTTTGAGAGCTCAAAATCTAAAACAATAATGTATTACGCCAATCCAGAGAGTAGCTGTTTGGTAGAACAGGATGAAGAGCCACCTCATAATTTAGATGATGATGCAAAAAATCTTGCACTAGTAATTTCATCCGCACTTGAATCGAATATTTTTAGTGAAATCTATCCAATGAGAAAGACAGTAATTGATGGTTCAAACACTACTGGTTTTCAGAGAACTATGTTAATTTCTCAAGGAGGACATATTGATGTTGATGGTGAAAAAATTGGCATTCAGTCAATTTGTTTAGAAGAAGATGCAGCAAAACTGCTTGGGGATAAGGGAGACATAAGAGAATACAGTTTGGATCGTCTTGGTGTTCCTTTAATTGAAATTGCGTTAGAACCTGTTGAGGGAGACTCAAAAAAAATAAAAAAAATTGCATTATCTCTAGGTAGACTGTTACGAAGTACAAAAAAGGTTACTCGTGGAATTGGTTCAATACGACAAGATGTTAATGTCTCTGTTAGGGATGGTGGAGGAGTAGTTGAAGTCAAAGGAGTACAACAATTAGACCAATTAGAAAAAGTAGTAGAATTTGAGGCTAAAAGACAACATGGTCTTGTCAAGATAGCTAAAAAATTACAAAATTCTAATTTTGGAGAAATTTCAAAAAATAATGATGTTTTTGATATAACAAATGATTTTAAGAATTGTGAATCAAAAATTATTCAAAAATCTTTAAGAGACAACTCAATTATCAAAGCAATTCGAATCAGGAATTTTGTCGGTATGTTTGGTTATTCGCCATATGAAGGAATAAGATTAGGAAAGGAAATTGGTCAGATTGTAAAATTCTATGGTATTGGAGGAGTTTTTCATTCAGATGAATTACCAAATTATGGCATAGAAGAAAGTGACATAGTTATTGTGAAAAAAACACTAGAAGTCAATGAGACTGATGCATTTTTAATAATTGCTGCACCTTTAGTAAAAATTGATTTTGCAATTGATTCTATAATTAAAAGAATAAGTCAAGCAAAGAAAGGAGTTCCTGCTGAAACCAGATTAGCTACTCAAACTGGTGAAACAATATTTCTCAGACCTAGACCAGGCGCATCAAGGATGTATCCTGAAACAGATATTCCTCCAATTATTATAACAAAAAAAGAATTAGAAGATACAAAAAAGAACATCCCAAAATCATGGGATGAATCACTTAATGAGCTGCAAAAAAAATATGATTTGAATTTACAGTTAACAGAGCAAGTTTTTGATTCAGCATATTTAGAAATTTTTGAAAAGATTTGTGAAAAAACTTCAATAGTACCAACTTTCATAGCTTCAATTCTTTGTTCTACTATTACCAATCTAGAAAGAAATGGTTTGAATTCCCAATTATTAAGAAATGAAGAAATTGTAAAAACTTTTGAATTTTTAACAAAAAGAAAAATTACTAAAGAATCAATTGAAATCATATTTGAAAATATTATGTCTGGAAAATCAAAAACAATTGAAGATGCAATAAAAAATACAGCTATTGAGACTGTTAGTAAAGAAGAATTTGAAAAAGTTATAGA
Organism: Nitrosarchaeum sp.; assembly: GCA_013140415.1. GTDB lineage: Archaea > Thermoproteota > Nitrososphaeria > Nitrososphaerales > Nitrosopumilaceae > Nitrosarchaeum. The sequence continues at coordinate 27 of JABFSW010000149.1, read as the reverse complement.
AAATATTATAACAAATAACAAAGAAAT
>JABFSW010000037.1 GCA_013140415.1 Nitrosarchaeum sp. | reverse complement strand
CTGCAATTTTGATTTTAGCTGACTTTGATTTATCAGAATCAACATGTAATGTTACGCCATCCAGCTTTCCATTTTTGAAGATTAATTCATTTGCAAAAATATAATCTAAATCAAGTTCTTTTTGTAATCTGTCAGTCATTATAGTAAAGCCTCCAGAGATTGCCATTAATTTCCATCCTGCTGCTTTTAGAATTCTACATGCCTCTTTTGCACCAGTCATTATAGGCAAAGCATCAGCAATTTCTTTGCATGTAGTATAATCAAGACCTTTTAATGCCTCAACTCTTGTTTTAAGACCATCTTCCCAATTAATCACACCTTGAATACCTTGCTTTGTGATTTCCCAAATTTCATCTTCTTTGTTGAGTTTCTCTGCAAGAATTGGGAGATACTCTGCATCGTATAGAACTCCTTCAACATCAAAAATTGCCAGCAATTGATTTCTGATTTGCAAAAAAATTACTAATTATATTAAAGTTTAAACTTTTTCTAGATCTAAAAACGCTAGTAATAAATCAAAGAGAATAATTCAACCAGATATGGGAGAATTAGAACACAAATACGAAGTAACAATAGAGGTAACTGAAGCAAAACAAAAACTCCCAGACGATATCAAGGCAGAGTTAAAGGATTCAGGTATGATGGATGATAAAGGAAAATTAAAACTCAAAGGGGTTAGTCCAAAAATGCTCAAAAAAATGAAGCAGGAATTTGTGAATTGCCCGGTATTAAAGAAGGAGATTCAATTTATCCAATGTTTTGTTTGTCCAAACTTCCAAAGTAGAGTTATGGGAAAAGTCCTCTGCAAAGGCGACTCGCTAAAATAAAGACCAGAATCCATACTAATCAGATAATGTTTAGTTTATCACGAAAGGCTCATTAGTAAAATTATTTCTTTGAATTCTAGTTTGAGTAAAGAAGACATTGGAATTACAGTTTCAAAAGAGGTGGATTTTAGTGAGTGGTATACACAAGTGGTACTAAAAGCAAAATTAGCAGATTATGCACCTGTTAAAGGCCTAATAGTGTTAAGACCTGATGGTTACTCAATTTGGGAATCATTGAGAAGTACTTTTGATGAAAAATTTTCTAAAAACGGAATTAGAAATGGATTTCTTCCAATTTTAATTCCAGAATCACTTTTAGGAAAAGAAAAAAAACATTTTGCAGGATTTAATCCCGAAGTATTCTGGGTAACACATTCAGGAGAAAATGAAATAGGAGACAGACTAGCACTTAGACCAACTTCAGAAACTTTGGCATATACAATGTATTCCAAATGGATACAAAGTTGGAGAGATTTACCATTAAAGATTAATTTTTGGAATACAGCACTAAGAGCAGAGATAAAAGCTACAAAACCATTTCTCAGAACTTCAGAATTTTTATGGCAAGAAGGTCATACAGTTCATGCAGCTCAAGAAGAAGCAGAAAAAGAAGTCATGAAGATTTTAGAAATTTATAAAAATACAGTTGAAGATGAATTAGCTATTCCAGTAGTTACAGGTAGGAAAAGTGAAAAAGAAAAGTTTGTAGGGGCAGTGTATACAACAACTATGGAAGCAATAATGCCAGATGGAAAAGCTCTTCAGATGGGAACATCACATTTTCTTGGACAAAATTTCTCAGTGCCATTTGAAGTAAAATTCTCAGATAAAGACAATGTAGAACAATTTGCGTGGCAAACTTCTTGGGGGGTATCATGGAGATTAATTGGTGCTATGATCATGGTACATGGAGACGATAAAGGTCTTGTACTCCCACCAAAAGTAGCACCGATTCAAGTAGTAATAATTCCAATTTACAAATCAGATGAAGCTAAAGAAACAGTTTTCCCAAAATTAAATGAAATTCGGGAACAATTAGAATCAAAAAAGATTCGAGTTCATGTAGATGACAGAAATGAATTGACACCAGGTTACAAATTTAATGATTGGGAGCTAAAAGGAGTACCATTAAGAATTGAGATAGGACCAAAAGATATAGAAAAACAACAAATTATTCTAGCAAAAAGATACAATCGAGAGAAAATAAGTGTAGGATTCAATGAGATTGGGAAAATAGTCACAATATTAGACGAAATACAAAAAGACATGCTGAAAATTGCGAGAGAAAAAGCCAAAGAAAATACAATGAATATTTCAGACTATTCAGAATTCAAATCAAAAATAGGAAAAGGAGGTTTTTTCAATGCGTATTGGTGTGGAAAAACAGAATGTGAGGAAAAAATCAAAGAAGAAACAGGTGCAGACATTAGAGTAATTCCTTTTGGTAGCGAAAACACCTATGGAAAATGCATTTACTGTCAAGAGAAAAGTATTGCAATTCCAATATTTGCAAGAGGATATTAAAAATAAACACTTACAGTACTAGAAGAGAGAAAATAAGAGCAATTCAAAGAAACTTGAAACAGAATCTAAAATAGGAAAAACTTTAGAAATCAATGATTTTATTGTACAAACTACATTTTTCATTAATCCATTAAAGTGACACATGGTAGTTGGATTTCTTGATATACTTCTTTATTCAATTCTACACATTGGATGAAATTTTAAGAATAGAGCATTTGAGTAAGTTTTTTATTAAAAAAGGTATTTTCAGTGCAAAAACCAACACAGTAAAAGCAGTAGATGATGTTTCATTTTCTTTAAAAAAAGGAGAAGTTTTTGTATTAGCAGGTGAATCAGGTTCAGGTAAATCAACAATAGCAAAATTAATTCTTAAATCTATTCATGCAGATTCAGGGAAAATATTATTTGAAAATCAAGAGATCAAAAACGATAAAAAAAGTTTAGAAAAAATCAGAATGAATTGCCAAATGATACATCAAGATCCATATGATTCAATAAATCCACGAATGAATATAGCAGACATTGTTTCAGAACCGCTTGAAATTCATAAAATTGGAAATAAATCAGATAGAAGAAAAAGAGTCATAGAAGTACTACAGGAGGTAAAACTTGAACCTACAGAAGAGATTCTAAAAAAATACCCACATATGTTATCAGGAGGACAAAGACAACGAGTAGTACTAGCAAGAGCACTTGCATTACGACCAAAGATAATTCTTGCAGACGAGCCTGTTTCCATGCTAGATGTCTCCATAAGAGCAGAGATGCTAGAATTAATGCAAGAGTTACAAAAAAAACATGAAATTTCTTTCATATACATAACTCATGATTTAGCAACTGCCAGATACTTTGGTCAGAGAATAGGAATTTTGTACCTTGGAAAAATTGTAGAAATGGGATTAATTGACGAGGTATTACTAAAACCAAAACACCCCTACACACAAGCTCTCATGGATGCAATTTCAGAACCAGATCCTGAAAATCTCAATAAAGAGAAAAAGATCAGAATCAACGAACCTCTAGACATTGATGTTTATCTTGGATGCAGATTTAGAGCAAGATGCCCATATGCTATTGAAAAATGTAAAACAGAGCCAAGTTTAGAGAATATAGAAAAGGATCACTATGTTGCTTGTTATGTCAATCTAGACTAGGATGTCCTAACAGAAGGCATTCGCTTATCTTTGTATGTAACAACATAAGATACCCCATTCTTTGGATAAACACCATAGATGAGTTTGGCTTTTTGTATAACAGAGTCTTTTAGAGATACCATAATGAATTGACTTTCTTGAGAACGTTCTTCTAAAATTTTTGCCAGTTTTTCAGAGTTTGGTGCATCAAGATGTGCATCTACCTCATCAAAGAGATAGAAAGGAGATGGCTTTAATTTTTGAAGTGCCAAAACAAACACTATTGCTGCTAATGTTTTCTCACCACCACTAATTGACGTTGATTCTCTTTTTGGTTTATTTGGAAATTGAATCATATAAGAAATTCCAGCGTTGAAAATATCATCTTCATTTTGTAACTCAAGCCAAGCATTACCACCAGTCATTTTACTAAAAATAAAACGAATTTCTTTGTCTACTTTATCAAATGCATCCAAGAATGTTTGACGTTTATCTTTTTCAATATCTTCAATGAATTTTACAATAGAGTTTCGTTCCTCTTCTAGTGAATTTTTACGCACAGACATAGAGCGATAGCCATAGGATACTTCAAGATATGTTTCAGGAGCTTTGGCATTAAGAGCATTAAGAGAGTTTAATTCAGTAGTTAATCCTTGCACTATAGAGTCAACATCAAAGGTCTCCATATTTTTATCAAATCCAAAAGATGAGAGAAGGTGGTGCAATTTGGTTTCATTTTCAATCAAATCACGCAAATCACGAGTTAAAGAATCAGATTGTCTTTCCAAAGAATTAATTTCCTTTGTAAGTTCTTTGTCTTTTTCAGAAAGAATTTTTAATTTATCATCATACTCTCTGAGTTGCCCAATGGATGAACCAGATGTAGAGATAAGTTCTTGTTCTTTTTCTCTCAATGTTACAAGTATTGCAGTTTTAGATTCTTTTTTTATTTCTAATTCTTTGATTTTATTTTCTAATTCTTGATGTTGTGAGATTAGTGAAGATTCTTCATCATGCAGACTATTTATTTGAGATTTTTTTCTATTTTCTTCAGTCTGTAATGTGGTTAATTGTGAATCTTTATCACGATATTCATTCATTATTGTAGTGTATAGTTTTTCAAGATCCGACTTCTTTGCATTCACTTTAGATAATTCATTTGCAATACGGGTTTGCTCTCCACTGGCATAGTTTTCTTCAACAAGAGTAATTCTTGTATTAAGAGAATCTATATGAGATTCATGTGTAGAAATTTCTACAAGCAAACTAGTATTTCTTTTATTTAATTCAGAAATTCGTGTAACAAGTTGTTGTTTCATATTGATTGCAGATGAAATTCTTGATTTGAGATTAGAATAATTCTCATCAGTTGATGCAAGACCTTGTTCTGAAAGAGACAATCTCTCAGTATAGTTTTGAATAGAATCTTCAAGTTTCTTAAGAGAGTGTTTTTTCTTTAAAACATATTTTTTTAATAGACTAATTGATTCAAGCAATCCATCAATATCAGTACTCATAGAGATAATTTTAGTTAATTTTGAAATTTTTGAATTGATATCGATTATTACTGCGCCACCTTTAGCCTCAAAATACTCTCCATCAAAAGTGACTGCCTTATAGCCTAATTTGGAGATACGATATGCTGAATCCCTAGAGTCAGCAAGAACAACATTTCCAAAAAGGAATGTTTTAAGCGCAAAATGAGAAGGATTGCATTTCACATAGTCAGAGAGCACACCAATTACACCAAGTTCTTTTGGTAAATCTAATTTGAATTTTGGAATTGCATCAAGTGGAATTATTTTCAATTTTGGTAGATTTTTTGAACGTGCAACTTCTGCAATGCCAAGCAATGTTGCAAAGTCTGGTACAACAATTGCCTTAATCCAATCAGAGCTTACAGCAAGTACTGAGCGCTCATATTGTTTATCCCAAGAAATCATTTCATAAACCAATCCTTCAATACCAAGTTTATCCGCATCTTCTTTTAATTTAGCAACAGTGTAATCTTCATGCATTATTCCCTTGACAGTTTTAATTTTTGTTTCATATTGAGCTGCAGACTTACTTGACTTTTCTAAAATTAGATCAAGATCTTCTAAATCATTTAGAGTTTTAGATTTTTTTGAATTAAGTTTAGAGATTCTAGATTTTAATTCAGAAATAGATGCATTGTGATTATTTATCATAGATTCCAATCTTAATTTCAAAGCAGATAATGTTACTACATCTCGTTCCAGATCAGATGACCTGATAGAATTAGATTTGATTTTAATTTGAGCCTCTTCATTTTCATTTTCTACTTTTGAGAGTTTTAGTTTAGTTTCATTAAGTTGATCAGAGAGTAATTTTATTTTATTATCAATTTCAGCTTTTTTAGATGCCACTATGGATTGATCAGTCAAAATTTTATTTCTTTCAGAATCAAGTATTTCCAAATCATCGTTAATTTTGTTCTTTTTCATATTGGTTTCATTAATTGATTCTTTAGATTGTAAAATCTGAGATTCAATTTCATTTCTAGCTAGATCAATGACTTCAATTTCATTTTTAATTTCAGGAATTCTAAAATCAATTTGCTGTAGTCTTTTAGTAGATGCAACAATTGCACTATTGTCTATCTCATATTGTTCCATTGCAGAGCTTAATTCAGAATCAATAGCAGCCTTGGCCTGACTATAGTCATTGGCAGTAGTCATTAATTTTGACTTTTCACTGTCAAGTGCATTAATTTCAGTTCTAATCAGGATTCGCTCATCATCGAATTTTTTGATTGCAGATGTGATTTTGTTAAAGGTGTCTTCCTTTGAAGATTTCTGACTTGTGATTGCGCGTAGTTTATTAGATGCTGCAATTGCTTTGTAACGATTTAGTTCTCGTTCAAGTATATCATGACGAAGTTTTTGATTTCGTTCCTCTTCAAGTTCGTCAATTCTTTTTTTAATTTCCCCCATCTTTGCAAGAGCGATTTCCAATCTTCTATCAGCGTCATCTAGTTGCTTGATTGCCTCAGTTTTTTTCTCATCAAAGTAAGATAATCCAATTAAATCTTCAATGGTATTTCGTTTTTCTTCTGATGTGAATTCAGATATTCTT
>JABFSW010000142.1 GCA_013140415.1 Nitrosarchaeum sp. | reverse complement strand
TGTGATTCTTTTCTTTTTTTCTATTACTTCTGAAGATTCAAGATTTTGTAAAAAAAATGTCATTAAATCCATTAATTCCTCTTCAAGCATAAAGTCCATGCAAAAATATGTATTTTATAATAAATTTAAACTAAGATCGTCTATTGACATCATTCTTGAGAAAAACAAAAAATGAAAGACAGCATAAACCTGTTCATTGAAATTCTCACAAGTCGCCAAGTCATCTTTCATTAAATTAGATTATCTCCTACAAACTTAAGATTAATGGTTTAGATAAAAAAAGAAATTATTTTAGCCGTCTATAGATTTCTTTGAATTCATCTGCAAGTGTGTATGAGAGATTCAAAAGGTGTGCCAATTGATTCATCGTGGTTTTGTCTCGTGAGAGCTGACGTAGAATGGTTAATGCTTTTTGTGGGGAATTTATCGATAAATCCATTTGTCCAGACCAAGTCTTGAATGCTTCATTTACCTCCAAGCAGAAATTCAATACGAATTGCTCAGAATTTGGTACTGGTCCCATAGATTTTGATGTTTTTAAAAGCACTGCAGATAATTCACGAAATTCATTTCTTCTGTCTATCAGCAACATATCCAGTGCCTGTTTTATTTTCTCATCGTCCAGTCCTGGTTTTTTTACAAGGTATAAACCGATGTTACTCATGATATTATATGGTAATCAACAAAGATAAGCAAGTCGATAAGCATATCAAACATTCATTATGTTTTTTTTAAAAAAATAAACAGATGTTAATGAATTTGCACACTAGTTAGATAATTCCGAGAATCGATTTTCAACATAATTCCAATTTACCACATTCCACCATGCTGCAATATAGTCAGATCTTTTATTTTGATATTTTAGATAGTAAGCATGTTCCCATACATCCAACCCCAAAAGAGGTATTTTTCTTATTGACCATGGACTGTCTTGATTAGAGGTAGTAATCAGTTCTACTTTGTTAAAAGTTTGATTAAACACAAGCCAACACCACCCACTTCCCTCAATAGACATGGCTTTGTTTGAGAATTCCTTTTTAAAATTTTCAAAGTTATTAAAATATACATCAATTGAATCACCTAACTTACCACCAGGATTTCCATCATTTTTTGGAGTCATTGTTTCCCAAAATAATTTATGATTTTCAAAACCACCACCAAAAAAATTAACTTCACTTCGGACAGATTCAGGAATAGCATCTAGATCAGATAAAACAGATGTGATGTATTGCGGATGAAATTCGCCAGAAATTTTGGCCAATGTTTTGTTTAATCCATCAACATATGCTTGATGATGTTTTTGGTGGTGAATTTCCATGGTTTGTTTATCAATATATGGTTCAAGATCATCATATGCATATGGTAATCTAGGTAATTCATATTTGACCATACCCTAATCAAATAAAGTCCACATATATTTTTCAAGTGGAAAATAAAATAATTTTGCCATCATTTATGGTAATCCAGGCATAAAAGTACAAGTTCAGATCCTTAAACAATATAATTAGCAGACAGTTTTCAGTAAACAAATCTTGAATCCATTATTTCAGCTTAGTACCAGAAGTTATGAAAAAGAAATTACAATAGTAAAACAAGCATTGACAGAGCTTGAAACAGAATGTAATGTACAAAATGGGTACACCATTGAAAAGCCATTTGAAAAATTTGGCTGGACGTTTTTTAATATTCAAATTAGTGAAGAGTTGGCAGAGATAATTGAAAAATCAGGTATGATGAAAGGCGCGTTAGGATATAAAATTGCAGAACAAATGACAAATTTTGTTGGGCATTATCTAGAAACTAAAGGAAGCACTGTAAGAATAAAAAAAATAGATTACGGGTAATCACTAATTTTGTAAATCTTTCTAGATATTTTTGGATTCAATTAGGCGTAAAAATTAAATTTCAAGTGAAAAAGATGATAACCATTAACACAAAATAACAATAATGACAAAATTAGGATTAATTGATTTACAAATATTACATTTAGGAATCAAAGGTAATGGAAATTTTAATGAAAAAGATATTGAAAATTCAGAATTAAAGAGATTGGGGGTTGGCAGAATACTAGATGCATTGGCGTCATTAAAAGATAGAAAACTGATAAATTTGAATAGCGACGGTTCATTTTTCATAACAGATTTAGCAAAACACACGTTATGGGATGAACAGATTCCAACATGGGTCAGAATTTTAAGATTATTGGAAATCAAGTCATGTAGCAGTGAAACGATTTCAGATTTTTTAAAAAAACCAGAAACTAAACTAATTGATGAAATTGAAAAATTGAGAAAAAATCAATTGATTCTAATGTCACCGCTAAGACAGGAATCCAAAATTATCAAAATGTATGAAATTCTTCCAGAAGGAATAGAGAAAATCAAAAAAATAGAAGAAACAGGATTTCAAAATGACATCACTGAAGAAAAGAAACCAAAAATAGAGGTTTTTGAAATAATTGATCAAATCAGAAAAGAAATTAGCGAAGAGCCAGAATTTAACAACAAAAAAAGTATAATTTTAAAACTAGATCAAATCAAAGAAAAACTAAAAATTTAGTTATTTTGATCTTATTTTATCATGAATTTGGGCAAGAATTAATTCTGCCTTGTCTTTGTTTTCATAAGTATCAGCAGTCTCATCCATAATGGAATCAATTTCATAGCTTTTATCCACTAAAATATTTGCAACATGATCATCTAGAGTACCATTTCCAATAAGATAATATGCAAAAACAGTATTCTTTTGACCAATTCTATGCAATCTGTCTTCTGCTTGTCGGTGAATTGCAGGACTCCAATCTAGTTCTGCAAAAATTACGTATTTAGCTCGAGTCAGATTAATTCCTACGTTTCCAGCTCTTAGGCCAGCTATCATTAATTTTGATTCTCCTTTTTGAAATTTGTCAATTTGATCTTGACGTAGTTTATCAGATTGACCACCAATAATAGAAACAGGTGAGAATTCGCTAAGGCTATCATGTAATAATTTATGAATAACTTTATGATGGCAAAAAACTACAACACTTTCTTCTATTTCCATAATGTTTTTAACAAAATTAATTACGTGGGGTAATTTTGCAACGCCAGCAATCTGTCTTTCGCTTTGAATTGCTCTATGATATGAAGCAGATTTGTCAAATGCAGTTTCAGCATTTTTTTGTTCTTCTTCTAATTTAGTCCATATTTTTCCTAGTTCATCAAAGTAATAATCAGTATCAGCATCAATTACCTCCTTGTAACGAACTTTATCTTTTAATTCCTTGAGGACATCAGATTTTTTTCGTCGTAACATGACATGTTTTTGTAATTCATTTCGAAGTGATGCTCTTTTATTTTCAAGTACAATTGCCTTGCCTTTGTCATTAACATAACAAAAGTACTCACAGAATTCCTTAAAACTGCCAAGTAGCCCAGGTCTTAGGATATCCACAATTGGCCAAATCTCAGAACCTCTATTGAAAATTGGAGTACCTGAAAGACCAATTCTATATGAAAGAGAAGGTAATGCAGCTAGTTTTTTAACAGCCTTGTATTTTTGGGTTGTCTTTGATCTTAGATTATGAACTTCATCACACACAATAGTTCTGAGGTTAAGTTTGGATAAATCAGAAAGACGTTTGTAAAGTAATTCATAATTTATTATGTAAAAATCAGTTACAGGAAGTTCTTTTGACTTGCCAGTTCGTATAATAGTTGATGTTGGAGATTCAGATTCGATTATTCTTCCATTTCTACTTTTTTTCTTCATAAATTTGGAAATTTCTCTTTCCCAGTTATTTAGCGTCACTAATGGTGCTACAACTAGCACTGGAAAAGTTTGTTTTTCAGTAGCAACATAAGATAAAGTTTGTACAGTTTTTCCAAGACCCATTTCATCGGCAAGTAATGCATTGCCAGATGATTTTAGCAAGAAATCCAACCCTTCTTTTTGAAAATTCAGTAATTTTCCTCTGAACTGTTCTCCAGCTTTTGCACGACGTAGATGGTATTTGATTGGTGGAAGTGCAGGTTTTGGAGTATAGGTTTTTACGATTTTTCTTTGCCATGCAGATTTAGATAGAATTTCAAGTGGATATCTATCCATGATTAATTTGATCTGTTTTACACTTTCAATACTATCAGGAATTATTACCTCATTGATATTTTCACCATACCATGCTTCAGGCACAAGCCTGGAGATCATACTTACTGCGCGTTGACCTGTAATCTTCCAACTCCAAATTTTTGAGTATTTGTCCAAAACATACTCTAATGTTCCAAAGTTTTCCATGGATGTCGCCATAATTTGTCGATAGAAAGTTTTTTTGCCTTATGAATCTTGATGTTTCTTACGATCAGACGGCTGATCTACAATAGTTAAAATAGGAATGAATGGTAGATTTAGGCACTAAAATTTCAAGTAGATTAGCCACACGTTTTGAGATTAATGGGGTTTATCGACAGGGTGAGGCTTTGTATTTTCATCATGACAATCACAGTGACAAAGATGGGTCTCATGGTTGTTTACGCAGTCAATACATTCGTAGTGTTTTCGAGTTTCACAAGCAGCACAAATCATACTTAGCAGTAAAATGAAGATAGATTTGTATTTTTTCTATTTTAACTCAGTATTCCACTTCGCTTCTTTGAAGTAGTTTATCAGTGAGATCTACGTAACCGTGGGGATCAAGCTCTTTGGCAAATCCCTTATCAATATTTATTAGATAAATTGAGTGCAAATGAGCATTTAAAATATCAGTATAGGAAATAGGAGGATTTTTGTAATATCGATCACATAGTTCTTTGATTTTTTTTATCTCAGATTCATTTCTTGCATTTGGAGGAACAAGAAAAGTTTTAGGAATTGGAATTAGTCCTATCACGGGAGTTGCCAAAGAAAATTTTGAGCAGTGTTGACTATACCTAGCAATTTTACTCATGATTCTTGCAGTGAAATAATCAATAGTATCCATGGCATGATCAGGAGGAGTGAAACCAGTTTCGATTTCAATAATTGTATTTCCACCTCCTTTTTTTGCAAAAATATCGCATACTAAAATATCAGAAATTTGTTTTTCCACTTCCACTGAATAACCACGTGCAATAAGATTAGATGCACATATGAGCTCTAAAACAGAGTGATTGATTTTTACAAGATTTTTTTGATACATTTCTATTAGGTGTTGACGTACATAGTTGAGTTTTGGCAAATCAGTTTCTTTCAAATTTTTAGAGAGTTTATCAGTTACTTCGTAAACATCGTTACGGAATTTTTCTAAATCCATATAGTTATGATTGCTTTAGCTACTGGGGTTTAAGAACGTGTAAATTTTAGAACTTGACAAATCTATTGGAAAAGGACTTGCCAATAACCAAAATAGACATAATTGAGCCAATTAGAATTAGAAGAGAAACAGAACCAAATTCTGGTACAACATGAGGTTGAATAAGGGGATCACTAGTTAGAGTAAACATTGTTTTGAATTGTCTAGTCTCAGTACCACTTTGAACTTTTAGAATATAGTCGCCGTCTTGTTTTAAGAGTGGACTTTCAGTGTTTAACTCAAAAGAAAAATTCCCGTCAACATCAGGGGATAGTTGTTGTACAGTTACAACATTTCCAACAGGGTTAGTCACGACAACTAGTATTGGTGCAATAGTGTTTTGTGGTTTCAAATATCCGTTTACATTGATAGTGGAATGGTGATCATAAATTTGAAAATCAGTCCAGACAGTTAATGGAAACATCTCTTTGTAAAGATCAATCTCATAAGATTGAATTTGAACACAACTAATGCAAGTGATTTCTTGTTCGGCATATGAGACACCAGCTAGCGATAAAGAAACAACAAGAGATAGGAACATGACAGATAAAACAGAGAGATGCACGTTTATCGGCTATGAACATAATATTTATAGATTTTTAAGAAAATGTACTTTTTTATCGAAAACGAAACTAAAATACTCGAACAATCAATTTAAAACAAGATGTTATGAACGACTTATCAGTTCTACGCGTGCCTTATAATCAAAAAAACATCAGCAGTGTCAATGAAAATCGACATACCGTTACCATGCCCTTCATGTGGTGGAAAGATGTACTCTGTAAGTTATGAAGCATCTCTTACAATACTTAAAAAAAGAAGCTGGCATGTATGCAAGGAGTGTGATTTTGAAAGGAATTCAGAAGATTTCAAAAAATCAATTTGTTGCATATAATAGAAATTTTTCTATTTTATAAAAACCAAATAATTTTCAGACTAAAAACGATCAGATTATGTACAATTTATCTAGAATTAATTGTATACCCAATAATAATTGAAAAAAACAGGGTGGTAAAACAGATATCAGATAAATAAAATCTAAGATTCTTTGAAAATTCTTATTGCTTCTAAATGAGAACAATTTGCTTTTAATCCCTTACCATGATGAAACTTGTAGAAATTTTTAAAACCAGGGCATTCACAAGTATCAGATGTCACGAAATAGGATTTTTCAGGATCAGATGAAGATTTTATTTGGTATAGATCATCATCGACTTTAACAACACCACCAGTTTCAACTAGTTTTTTGGCCTTTCGTATAGTATTTGCACTCATAAGATAGTTATCACATAGTTATTTTTTATT
>JABFSW010000157.1 GCA_013140415.1 Nitrosarchaeum sp. | reverse complement strand
CCTATAAGATGATATAAAAAATTATGATTAAGAATATTCGTTTAAGTTGATATGTTTACATAATGATTTTATTGAATTTGAAATTATATAATTATAAAATAAAAATAAAAAAAGGTTTTTGCGACTAGGAGCTGTTACCAACAGTTATTTGCCATGTAACAGATAAACTGTCACCAGATGCAACTACAACCCCAGTTCCACCAGACAATCTCTGTACAGAGAACATGTTGGAATCTGTTCCATATGCAGTACATATTCCAGTAGTTGTTGAAGCTGTACATGCTACGTCAAATAGTCCTGCTGTATGAACAGTAGTGGCATTTGAAATACCAAATGTAAATGGCGATTCGGTAGCAATAGTTACAATTCCATTATCGCTTGATGCTGCTGAAACTGTACTAGTATCAGTTCTCATTGCCATAAGACCACCTGTACCTGTAGATGCTATAGTTGTGGCAGTATTAGTTAGAGTTGTGTCTGATGCTGCTATTGTAGTTGTAGCGTTTCCAATTCCAATGTATCTAAATCCATTAGTATTGTTTACACAGTTGTCAGTACCACCAGAACCACTTGGATTGAATGTATATGCCATGACACAATCGTCACCTCGGTTAACAACCATGTTATCACCTTGGGTGTATGATTTGATGTTACCATCTGCGTCGCGTAGAATGTATTCTACATGTCCCATCATTGTACTACTTTCTGGACTAACAGAAGCAGTAACAAATGGAATACTAGAAAATCCATTCATAGAGATAGCACCTATTGAAACAGCCGATATGACTGCGATAAGCGCTATCATTGATGTAGTTTTCATTAAAACAACTATAGACTAATCATTATTAAATAATTGTGGAAAATACCTAAACAAAACAGATCCAATGTGGTCAATTTATGGCTACGGCCCTGTCATGGTTATACCTTCAGTTAGTTCTATTGAATGATTAATTCCAGTTGTCTCTGGAATAACATCAGGTGGCATAATTTCATCAGTATTTGGATTCTGATTAGTCATAGAGTATGCAGATATTGTTCCAATAATCACAATAGCGATAATTATTCCAATAACAACTCCTTTTTTCATAAACAGAATTTGTTTTATTATACGTATAAAGTTGTCTGTAAATAATAAGATAATGTTTTATTTTAAAGAATAATCAGTAGTAAGATGGTAAAGTTATACTTTGTTTTAATAATTATTTTTTTATCATTATCGTTGTTATCAGATCAAATTTATGGGATTGAAGAAATAAATAATGAAAAAAATATTCTTATCGCAAAATCAACTTCTTTGAAAGAAATTAACTTTGATGGAAAATGGACTTTCTATACAGAATGGAAACAAACATCTTGGAATCCAATTAGATCTGATGAAAATGTTGTATTTCATTTAAGAACAGCTCATCAAGGAAATTTTATCTATGTTTTGATAGATGTCATATCAGATACAACTGCAAACATAGGAGCTGATAAAGCTACACTTTGTATTGATTCAAAAAATAACAAGAATGATTTTTTTGATAATGATGACTATTGTTTTATTGTACAATTAGAAGAAAGAAACTTCATTGATATATTACTAAATCAACAAGATAATTTTATGATACAAGGTGATTTGCAATCAAAATCTTTTGAGGAATTAGAAAAAATTAAAGTAAAAGAATTTGTTGGAATTGGAACAATGTCAGACAAGGAAGACAGGTACAGTAAAATTCCACATGCAAGTTATGAATTTAAAATTCCAATTGAATTATTAGGAAGATCAGATAATTATGGATTTTATGTAAATGTATTTGATGCTAGTTCAGATGTTGTATATTCATGGCCAGAAGATATCAAATTAGAAAGTTTTAATGTACCAATTCCTTCATTATGGGGAAATTTAATTTCGCCTGATAAATCACTTTTAGAAAAATCTGAGAATAAGTCTGTAGATTTTTTTGTCATTCTACTTGTAATAGTACTTGGAATATCAACAGTAATTTTCTTTATAATATTTAAGAGAAAAAAATCATCTAAAGCAATAAAATAAGATTAATCTTAATGTATCACTAAAAAGGGGCGTTTATTCTGGAATAGCACCAAACTCTAGTACGAGTTGTGGATGATTATCCAGATTAGTATTCTCTGATGATGCAAATGCAATTCTTCCTGAATTGTGTTCATTTGATTTCTTGACTAGCCAACCAAAGTTATCTGCATTGCCTGAGAGGAACGAATTGACATCTCCTGTAACATCAAGCTCTATCCATTGGTTTAGTGTATCACTTTTAATGATTTCTGAGTCTGATATTGCACCATCAAAGTTTCCACCTTTCCATTTTGGATTACAGTCTGTCTTTTTGTTTGAAATATTAGAATCTGTACTGCATGCCCATGTAACACCAGAGCCGGTTCCCTTGTTCTTTGTTGGCTCATCATCTGCATCTAGATTTCTTGGAATAAAATTGGCACCGTTTCCTTCAGTCCAGTCTGAGAGTAATTTGTGTACTTCAATCATTCTGTCATTGTGTTTACCCCAGTTTCCACCATTGTATGTAACGTATAGCTTCAGTGTTGCAGAAGAGACTTGCTGATCTTCATAGTCTGATAAATCAAATGATACTAGTGTTCGCTTGTTGCCTGCCTTTTGCACCATTAGTATAGTGTTGTCACCTTCGTTGGTGTTCTTGGCACCACTGCGCATAAAGCTGTCTTTGTCTGCATCTAGTGCAATAATGTCATTTGGTGTATCACATGCATCACCAATTCCATCTAGATCAGTATCTGTTTGATCTGTATTTGGAATATCTGGACAGTTATCAGCTAGATCATCTATTCCATCGTTATCAGAATCGCCGTTTGGTGTTGCATCACATACATCACCAATTCCATCTAGATCAGTATCTGTTTGATCTGAATTGGATATAGTTGGACAGTTATCAGCTAGGTCACTTAGTTCGTCTCCATCAGTATCGTAATTATTTGGATCTGTTCCAAGGGTAATCTCGTCACCATCACTTAGTTCGTCTCCATCAGTATCAGGATTATTTGGATCTGTTCCAAGGGTAATCTCGTCACCATCACTTAGTCCGTCTCCATCAGTATCAGGATTATTTGGATCTGTTCCAAGGGTAATCTCGTCACCATCACTTAGTCCGTCTCCATCAGTATCGATAATATCAGAGTATGCAGGATTCAATGAAACTGTAAAGATGGATGTTGTAAGTATTATTGCAAGTATAATTAATGAAATATTACGGTACACATACGACTTTTCACAGGTTTACTAATATAGTTTTCATTCCTAAAATTGGGAATTAGGATATTAACATGTTCATTTTATTATTTGTATCAACTCAACTTTGGGTTTTGATATAATATGATCCTTTGTAATCGTTACCATACAATCTGTTATTTTTATAGCGTAAACTGTTATACCATATCTATCTGCCACTTGGCACCCATGAACCTCTAAAGTAATCAAAATCCATTGCTCTTGCTGCAGCGGCAAGTGTATCTATTGCAATAAATGGATTCAACGGACCTGATGGAATTTGTGTAGAATGGTTACAAACATTAACATCATCAATGAGGAATCGTATTGTTCCACTGTCTTTCAACACTCGTAAATTATACCACTGGTTAAGTGTTACAGTGATTGCTGTTGCTGTAGTTTGATCAGTACCACCACTTGATCTTGTTCTGCAAACCCAATGTGTTGTGTCACCACCAGTATTTGTTCCTGCTGAATCAAACATAAACATTGCATTTTCACTTGTCAGATAAGTTGCCGTTACAGTATTCAAGTTAGCACCTACCGCATAATTCACAGTTGTTATTGCGGTTACAGGTCTTACAACAAATGTCAGATCAAAAGTATCATCAGAATCAAATGTGTTGAGCACTGCTGTACTTGCCAAGAAAAAGAAATTATCATCACCACTTACTGCTGTTGTTCCAAGTTGTTTTATTCCAGGATGATCTACCACTGAATCTATCATTAATCCGGTTTCTGTTCCTGTTCCTGTGTCTGTCCAGCCTAAAGTACACTGAATACCAACTGTTGTTGATGTACCAATACTTGAAAGACAATCATCGGTATAAACAGCATAATTTTCCCTAGCATAAATCTGGTCAGCATAAATAGCATACCAGTTTGTTCCGTCACTATACACATCAACTGCAGTTCGTGGATACTTCATTGAAATTGATGTTCTGCCATTAATTGTATCTGCGGCATCACCATCTATAGTTACAGCAGTTCCTGTTGTTGCAATGTAAAAGAATCTATAATGTTTTCCTGTATTTCCAGTTGCATCAGGTAATGTAACTGTAAATGCAGTTGTAGATGGATTTAGTAATATTACTTCCCCATTTGAGTTTAATGTTCCTGTTGTAGTTACAGTAGTTACATTGTAATTATTAACTGCTTTACTACCAACATCTAAACTACCACCAAGAGTAAGAGAATTTATTGTAAATGCTTTTGTAATTGTTTGAGCAGAACCGCCAGTAGTAACCACATCAGTTCCCAAGTTTATTGTTGTAGCACCTGAAGCAGTTGATGCAGTTGTATTACCAGTAACACCAATTATTGTTTGAGCTGCAGTTGTATCAGCGTTAATTGATGCTATTCCAGAACCTGTACTATCTGCTGCACATTCCCAAGTAGTTCCAGAAACTTTGAGGACTTGTCCAGCTGCACAACCAACTGAGGTAACATTGCCTATGCTATGAATATTTGAAATAGAAAATACACCTGTATTGGATATGTCAACATCACCAGTTGGATTGACAGAAGATCCAATGCCTGAACCATCACCTACTATAATATTTCCATCAGTTAATGATATTTTTGTTGCAGGAAGCTGAGGAATATCAGATACTGCCCATGTCCCCACTGTGGATATTGCACGTTTGACAAGGCCTGCTGCATCTGCCTCATCTGCAAATGCTATAGATATTATTAGTGCTGCTAAAATTACAGCTAAAGTAGAGGT
Organism: Nitrosarchaeum sp.; assembly: GCA_013140415.1. GTDB lineage: Archaea > Thermoproteota > Nitrososphaeria > Nitrososphaerales > Nitrosopumilaceae > Nitrosarchaeum. Next base: position 1,625 of record JABFSW010000157.1, on the reverse strand, counting down.
CTTGACCAATGATAGTATATCTTATGATTCGTTATTAGATTTTACGGCACTTTCTTTCATTATTGGTTCCGTTTTGGATCATTGTATCTTGTTTAAAATAAAATAAAAAGTGACAGTCGTCTTACCTAGCTTCTAATATGTAGAAGTAGATTGGGACGATAGTCCAGTTGGTGTTGGTACAGATGGGAATTTGTCTCCAACCTGTTGCTCTGCTACTGCAGATGCTTCTTGTAGGATTCTTTCGGTTTCCTCACTTGAAGCGCCAGTCTCCATGCTAAATGAGTCTCCTGCTAGGGAGTCCATCATTAGACCATTGAGTGTCTGTGTCATGGAATTCAATTCCGAGTCTGCTTCTGGCATGAATCTTCCTAGTGATGACTTCAATCCCTTCATTGTAGACATCGCTGGGCCGATTGCTACCATAGCATCGCCTAGATCATGAATAGTTGTCAGTCTTAATTGGACTTGTTCCAATGACATTCTTGCATTGCCGAGCATCTTTGTAACCTTACGAATTTCAGCTAATTCGTTTGACAAAACTCTGCTTGTACTTGTATCATGTTGCTGCATTGCAGTCACGACTCTCTGGAAGAGTTGCGCGTCTCTTTCATGCAGTTTTGTAAGCATAGAGTCCATTTTTGATATCTGGACTTGCAGCTTGTTTACTGCAGTTTGGATTCGTGGTTTTAATGCACCCTGTGGTTTTATTGTCTCACGGAGTTTGTCGGTTACACCTGGTGACTCTTGTCGAGCCCAAGTCTTATCGAAGTTTGGCATGTCAGGTAATTTAGAAATTAGCTCATAATGAATAGAGTGAATTTAGATAAACTTTAGAGTGAATTTAGCTAACAAACTAAATTCTGGATACAAATTCAACAAATCATGACAAAGATAGCAGTTTTTGATTCTGGTCTAGGCTCCTTGTCAATAATTATTGCAATACAAAAGATCTGCAAATCAGAGATCATCTATTTTGCAGACCAGAAAAATTTTCCATATGGAAAAAAAACAAAAAAACAACTAGAGGTAATCATCAAACAAACAATACAACTACTAGAAGAAAAATTTTCTCCAGATATTATAGTAATGGCATCAAATACTCCAAGTTTAATGGTAAAGATTACAAACAAAAAAGTAATTGGAGTAAATCCACCAATAAGAGAAGCTATGATGCTTTCTGAAACAAAAAACATTGCAATACTAGGGACAAAAGCTGCAATTAAAAGTAAAAGCTTATCAAGTTACATAAAAAAATTTAGTTTTTCAAAAGATAAAAAAATTCACAAAGTAAATTCATCTATACTAGTAGAGCTTGTCGAATCAAATAAATTCATTACAGATAAAGTGTACTGTAAAAAAATTATTAAAAAAGTTCTTTCTGATGTCTTTTCAGATAAGATAGATGTAGCTACTTTGTCAAGTACACATTTGTCATTTTTAAAATCATTGTTAAGTGCAGAATTTCCTCAGGTAAAGTTTATTGATCCTTCAGATATTGTAGCACGTAACGTTCTTGCAAATATTAAAAAAGAATCAAAGAGAAATACAATAAAGATTTTCACATCTGGGAATGCAAAATTATTTGAAAAGAATCTACATATAATTGGAATAAGAAATAAAGTAAA
>JABFSW010000008.1 GCA_013140415.1 Nitrosarchaeum sp. | reverse complement strand
ATACAGGATAGTGTCTTGGCCCTCTACCAGTGATTAGATGATAAATTTCATCTAGTATCTTTTCTTCTGATACCTTCTTTCCATCAAGCCTAATCTGAGGGCCTCTCATGGAATACCTCCAAAAAAGAAGGTCATACTGAAATTTTTTTTAAGAAAAAGTGTCAGGTATAATTTGCACTGAATTAGGCTCACATCTGACAGTCAAACATATTTTAAAATTTCTAAAATGACTCTTAGATTTGATTAATCCTAGCAGACCAATGTACCTACGAAATATTACCTCCGTGAGCGTTTTGATATTTTGGAATTTATTTTCATCATATGTCAGTTTTGAGATAAATAGTAAAAACAAAATCTTGGTGATCTATATGAAATCCATATTGATCATTGTTGTACATAAAATACATACAAAAGATCTAATAGAAATTTTGCCAAGATTATACTATGAGAGTTGACTCATGCCGTAATTGCGGTCAAGTGTTAAGTATTGTAAAATTTTGCAAGGTCTGTTTGCAGCCTATCCAACTGCAATGTGCATTTTGCCTCAAATATGTTGATGATCCAATTCATTCTTTATGTCAAAACAAAAGTCTAGTTTGCTGATTCTACTTACCCTTATTTTATCAAGTAAAATATTTAAATTAATAAATTGGATCTTAAGACCAACAACGGTTAGTTGTTTGTTGATAGTTCCAATTATCACTAGTTTGACAATTTAGTATTTAGTTCATACTGATAATTTCTACGTGAGTCTTTTATTCTAATTTTTATAATGTGAATCAATAGATGAGCTGAGGTTTTTTCGACCATTACCTCATCAGTCTATTTACAAAAGATTAGAAGCCCTTATGAACTTCTAATCCTTCATCTATTCAAATAATGAAATACATTGTACTTTTTTTGATTTTAATTGGGACTGTGGGGGTATCTTTTGCATTAGAACCTGAAGAAATATCTCTCGATGAACCGCTTATGATAAGATTACATCAAACATTATCTGTTGACAGTTTTGATGTAGAGTTTTCAGGAATAGAAGATTCTAGATGTCCTTCAGATGTGACATGTATTTGGGAGGGACGTGCTTCTGTTACACTTCGTATTTACAATCAAACTCAATACCAAGCAATAACTCTCAATACAAATGACGCCAAAACCTTTCGTGTAGATTCATATGAAATTACTATAATTGATGTCTTGCCCTATCCTGTTAGTACAAAGGATATCTCTCAAGAATATGTTGCAATAATCAGCGTATCTAAAAATACCCCCGGAATTGTTTTGTCGCCCTTAAAACAATCTAAAAATGGCATCTCGCCCGATTTGATTAATTGCAAATCAACTCTTGTTTTAATTATAAAAAACAGTGATGGTTCACCAGCTTGTGTCAAATCAGAAACAAAGGCAAAGTTATTTGAAAGAGGCTGGGCAACAATTCCAATTTAGATATGTGTAGATCTTAAAACACATTGGCTCTAATCCAACTAGATCTCAAGATTGATTTATAATCATAGCCTAAATGAAATGAATCAATTTGCCAGTAGAGTCAGGTGTGATCACATTAGAGCTTTGGATTCTCTTTTTTGTAATTTTATCCGTTACAATAGCAATTGATCTTGGTTTATTCCATAAAATTAAAAGAAAATTGAGCAAAACCAAGCCAACTGAAACAGAACATGTGATGTCTAGTAAAGAGGCACTTGGTTGGACCATCACTTGGATTTCTCTTGCGGGTGTCTTTGCTGTGGTAATCTACTTTACACTTGGTAATGATAAGATGATAGAATTTGTCACTGGTTATGCACTAGAAAAATCGCTTAGTGTAGATAACATGTTTGTCTTTTTGCTGGTATTTACTACCTTAGGAATTCCTCATAAATATCAGCATCGGGTTCTCTCATTTGGAATCTTAAGTGCGATTGCAATGAGAATAGTACTGATTCTTGTTGGCGCATCGTTACTAGATAATTTCCAATGGATGATCTATATTTTTGGTGGATTGCTTTGGTATACTGCAATTAGAATGATCATCCAAAAAGAAGAAAAGAAAATTGAATTAGAAAAAAACATTGCAGTTCGAATTCTAAAAAAATTTATGCCCGTCAATCTTAGTCTAGTTGGAAACAAGTTCATTGTCCCAATTAATGGAATATTGCATGCTACTCCATTACTAGTTGCCCTTGCAATTATTGAGTTGACTGATTTGGTATTTGCAATGGACTCTATTCCAGCTGTTTTAGCAATAACCAGAGATCCGTTCATAGTAATCACATCAAACGTATTTGCAATTTTAGGTTTGAGGGCATTGTACTTTTTAATTGGCGGTATGATGGAAAAATTCCACTATCTCAAGCCTGGATTGATTGTATTGTTGCTATTTATTGGCACAAAGATGATAATTTCAGAATTTTATCACATCCCAACTGTAACCTCGTTAATTATCGTATTTGTAATTCTGGCTACAGTTATTGTTGCTTCGCTACTACGAAAACCAAAGATTGCAAAACAAGAATAAACAAGAGAATTATTTGCTTCTAAATGCCAATATGAAACCTATCCCGCCACATATTACTCCCAATGCAAGTATGGCGATAAATCCACCAATTGGTTCTATAAAAGAATCCATGATGGCAGGATATTTTGGACCTAGCTTTCCTTCTGTAAATATTGAAAGTACTCCAGTTCCAGCCAATCCTGCAAATGCCATTATGATCATTGCTCCTGCCCCTCCTATGTTCATTCCAATTAGATGAATCGCTGCCATTACGTTTGATGCTTTGGAGAATTTTTTCTTTAATGTAATTTCAAGATGACTGTAAAATAATGCAGATACTGCTACTGCAAGTACAACAATTAAATAAAATATGATTCCCAAAAAGAACCATTTTGCAGTACCTTCAAAAGATAATGATAGATATTGTATGATGTTTACTTGGGTATATGACATTTGTATTCCAACAATGACTATGGACATTGCAGTTATTACGCCGCCTTGAAGAATAGCTGCAATTATGAATCTATTTGCCCACTTACTTCCAATCTCTTCCATATCTACCCCCGTATAAAATATTGGCATAAGTATCTTTTAAATCTAATAATGTGCTAAAGTGTTAATTTTCTGTAACAATTGTTAATCTCAATTGATCAAATGGATAGTGAAATTTATTATCTTATTTATTAAATTTGGATTTACTTGAATATTTGTACTTTGAATAGAATACTATCCATTAGTTTGTGCTTTAGTTTATCGTTGTTAATTGTTGTTGCATCAGGACTAACATTAGATATAAAAAATAATTTGCTATATGTTGCAGACACTGATAATAACATACTTGAGGCATTTGCATCAAATTCTACATCTTTTACACCAAGTTCTCCAAAAAATCTTAAAACCTCGCCTATTTCTCCAACATCTGTTATTCTTATCTGGGACGAACCTATTCTTAGTAAGAATATGACATCTATAACAGGATACAAAATTGAATACAAAATAGGCTCTGCCAGTTATATTGCTATTACTGCAGACACCAAAAGTGTTACTACATCATTTATTCACCAAGGACTAGATTCCAGCAAAACTTACACTTATCAAGTATCTGCAATAAATTCAAACGGAACTGGCAATCCATCATCAAGTTCATCTGTCAAACCTGCAGCAACAACCGTGCCGGGAGGATTAACTGCTACTGCAATTAATCCTACTCAGATTAGACTTTCATGGCAACCACCATCTAATACATTTGGTCAGTCAATTAGTGGATATGAAATTAAGCCTGTGTTTGCAACTGATGTTTATGGTGATACTGTAGGTTCAACTAATGGGAAAACTACTAGTTACATTCTAAGTAATCTAGTAACTGATAAGAAATATTCATTTGTAGTTGTAGCAAATATTGGTTATGGTTCTACTGGACCATCAAATACTGCATCTGCTACTCCACTAATTAGTTCAGTTGATGTACCTGTCACTCCCTCTTCTACTATCACAACCATCACAATTCCCACATCTCCAATAAAATTAACTGCAACAAGTATTTCTTCGACTCAAATTAATCTCTCTTGGAATCCGTCACCATCTGATGGCAACTCTCCGATTACCGGTTACAAAATTGAAGTCAAAAAAGACTCTGGCTCTAATTCTACACTAGTAGCAGATACAAAAAGTACTGCAACAACATATTCTCATACAGGTCTTATAACAAATTCAAAATACACATACAAAGTTTATGCAATAAATTCTGTTGGTACAAGTACTGCATCAAATGAAGTCACAGCCACTCCTGTGGCTACTCTTAAGCTGAATCCATTGGGCAAATTATCAATTGATGAAGGGAAGTCTTTGTCATTTGCTGTCAAGGTAACTGATAACTCATTACATGGCCTGATCTTTAGCCTAGACAAAAACCCCCCATTTGGTGCCAAAATCAATTCAAACACAGGCATGTTTACGTGGACTCCAACTGATTTACAGGGTGCAAAATTGTACATATTTGATATCGTTGTGACTTTAGGTTCATCTACTGATAGACAATCAATTACAATTACCGTGAATGATGTTTTGAATAAACCTGAACCAACACCTGAACCAACACCTGAACCAACATCAGAATTAGGAATTGCTTCATTTGTTGATAAATCAAAAGATCCACAATCATACATTGATAGATACAACAAAGAACCAACTTACAAAAAATGGTTTGATACAAACTTCCCAGAATATTCTTCAATTTATGAGGCAGTTGGATTAGATGAACCAAAAGGACTGGCTTCCTTTGTGGATACAACAAAAGATCCACAGTCTTATGTTAATCGATACAACAAAGAACCAACTTACAAAAAATGGTTTGATACAAACTTCCCAGAATATTCTTCAATTTATGAGGCAGTTGGATTAGATGAACCAAAAGTCGAGAAACCTAAAGTTGAAACACCTCAATTTGGAATATGTGGTACCGGAACAAAATTAATTGATGGCGTGTGTACTCTTATTGAAATACCAAAAGCTAAACCTTGGTGGAAATTTTGGTAGTATCTGATTTTATATTCTCATAATCAAAAGTCATTTGAATCTTAGTTTTCTCAAACTCGTGAAATCTTAGAAAATTATATGCTAGTTCTCGTAGATTTGTCTTTTAATGTCTAATACATGATCATTAAAAATCTCAATTTCTGCATCAAATAACTCCATTGTATTTTCAACTGTATTGGGTTGATTCTCATCTGTTCTTTTGTTTATTAGATACTGACCAGAATCATGAATATATTTTTCAAAAACCATTCCAAAAATACACTCATGCATGTTTTTAATTTCCCATTTTTCCTTTGTTGAATTTATTAAATTAAAATATTTTGGAATCTGACTTGTTGCTATTTTCAACAAGTTTTCTAGTTCCATTTTGTCTTCTGCTTTGAGTCCCATGCTTTACAATTAATCTGATTTTGCCTCTAAAATTAAGAGTTTTGATTATCCAAAGACAATGACTTTTTTCTGAGGCTAATTATTTCATTTTCTAAATTTTCTCTAACCTTGATTACTGTCAAAATAATCTTACCAAAACTAGTAACCTTTCTCACACTTTGCCGGTTATACAAATCTCTGAACCTTAAGCCATGACACATGACGATATCGATATTATCGGTAAAAACGTCAAAGACATGTACGGAACATTCATGGGTAAAGTCATTGGAACAATAACTGACATTGATGGCAGCATCCAATCAGTAGGCGTTGACTGCGGTTCTCAAGGATTACAGCAAATTCAATATGAGCAACTAGTAGTTCAAGGCAATGTTGTTATATTCATTCCAAAATGGAGACTAGACTCTCAAAGACTTCTTCGCGAAAAACAACTAACTCTACGTCGTCTAAAAGCCTTGATTGATATTGTTTCTGAAAATGATGACATGAAAGCAGACGCAGAAATAATTCATGAAAAATACAAATCAAAACTTGCATCATTAGATGAAGCAGAACAACAAATCAAAGCTAAGCTTGAAGCAAGATTGACAGAGTTAGATGAACAGATCAAGTCCGCAAAGATGTTGCTATTTGATGCCAAAGTACAATACAAGAGCAATGAGATCTCTGATAACACATTTGAGACAGTAAAGACATGCTCTGCAGAATTAATTGAGCATGTTACTCACGAAACTGCAGAAATCTCAAACGTTAAGAGAAGAATTGCAGATCTTGATGCCGAAGTACTAAACATAACAGCTCCTCCACAAAAACATCTCCAAGAATCAGCCGTTTCATATCTGGGCAATTCTGAACCGCAAAAAATTCAGAGCATACTTCCAGAGGCACCTACCGCACCAGTCACATACTCTTCAGCAGTACCCTTTATTGCTGAATCTCTGCCAACAATTCCAGAACCACCCAAACAGGTGAAAACAGTAACATCTAACAACGAAGACGACTGGCTTGCCAGAATGGAAGCACAATAATTTTTTTTAACTTATTTTTTCTTTAACATTTACAAGTCTGACACTCTACACAATTTTGATGTCAGAGATTAACCTCGGTCTTGGAAATAATGACATTGTAACTAGGAAAGAAGCTGAATCTGATTTTATCGCTTTTTGGGAAAAACAAGCAAAAAATCTTTCTTGGTTTTCAACTTGGGAAAAATC
>JABFSW010000128.1 GCA_013140415.1 Nitrosarchaeum sp. | reverse complement strand
AGTTACAAAACTAGTACAGCCGGATTATTTCAAGTGGGCAACTGGAAACGAGGTTATAACAAAATTAACAGGAGAATTAGAACATATCAAATTAGCAGATTATAATCAATCAGATCTTATCATAGTCTATCCAGCTACTGCAAATACACTTGGAAAATTAGCTAACGGTATTGATGATACACCAATATCAACAGTTCTTACAGTAGGATTTGGATCGAAGATTCCAATTTTGATGTGTCTTGCCATGCATGCAGCCATGTATGATAATGCAGCTGTAAAAAAGAATATGGAATTTTTAAAAAATAAAATTGAATTTCTAACACCACAAATGATTGAGGGAAAAGCAAAAGCATCTGAACCAGAAGATGTTTTAGAGTATGTATTAAGAAAATTTGGATTTTCATCTATTTTAAAAAATAAAAAAGTGTTAATGACTGCGGGACCAACAATTGAGTATATTGATCCTATTCGTGTAATTACAAATCAAAGTTCAGGAAAAACTGGTGTGTTGTTGGCTTCAGAATTAATCTCTTCAGGAGCTAAAGTTACTTTAGTTTATGGTCATGGAATTGAAAAACCACCAAAGGGTGCAAAAATAATTAAAATTTCCACAAGTAAAGAAATGTTCGAGGTTGTAAAAAAAGAGATGGATAAAGAATTTGACATAGTAATAATGGCAGCTGCCATATCAGATTATACTCCAGAGAACCCCAGTAAAAATAAAATAAAAAGCACCAAAAATAAAATAAAAATTAGCCTCAAGAAAGCACCAAAAATCATTGATCAGATTAAAAAATATCAAAAAAATGTTTTTTTGGTTGGTTTCAAAGCAGAGGCAAATCTTTCAAAAAATACGTTAATTACACTATCTAGGAAAAAAATGAATGAATCAGCTGCAGATATGATCGTTGCAAATAATATAGGTTCAATTAGATATAGAAAAAATCCTGAAAGTAATGAAGTATTAGTTATAGATTCACATAAAGTAATTTCTTCAGGATGGATAAAAAAAGAAAAAATTGCCAAATTTATCAGAAAAGAAATAGAGCAACGACTAAAAACTTAAAATGAAAAAATCTGAAATTAGAAAACTTGTTGCAGAGTATAAAGAAATTAAATTAAAGATAAAAAAAGTACAAAATAAAAAAATATTAGAAAAATTAAAAGAAATTGAACATAAATATTTTCATGAAACAGGAAGAACTATTCAATCCGATTTCAAAGAGATTACATAAAATACATCATAAATTAACAAAGACATAGTGAAATTCAGTCATACAGAATATAAGCAGAGGAATATGAAAATATGGAACGAGATAGCACCACGATATCATAAAAGATGGGCAAGTGTGAGTGAGGGTCCATTTCAGAGTACTTCCAAATTAGTTCAGCTAGTTAATGTAAGTAAAGGCAATAGTGTTTTAGATCTTGCATGTGGTACTGGAGTAGTCACAAAAAAAATTAGAGATAAAGTTGGAAATTCAGGATATGTTGTTGGAGCAGATGCTTCAGTTGCTGCAATTAAAATTGCAAAGAAATGGAATGGATTAAAATCTAATTTAGATTTTGTAAATATTGATGCTGAAAAATTTAGTTTTTCTCATGAATTTGATATAGTAACATGTCAGTATGCATTATTCTTTTTTCCTAATGCACTAAAAGCATTGAAAAACATTAGAAATAGCCTCAAAAAAACAGGAACACTTGGAATATCTGTTCATGGACACAAAGATAAAGTTCCATTTTTTAGTAATATTTTAGATGCTGTAACAAAGTTTATTCCAGATTATGTACCACCTGGTTCACCCAATATGGATAGATTTGGAACAAAAAATGCGTTAGACAACGAAGTTAGAAGAGCTGGATTCTCAAAAATTTCAATAACAGAGTTTACTTTTAGTTATAGTCCAGGAAAATTTGATGATTATTGGGGAAATTATCTAAAATACATTGCTAAACCACTCAAAGAAAAATTAAATTCTCTAGATACATCTAAAAGAAAAGAATTGAAACAAGCAGTCAAACAAAATACTATTCAACATACTAAAAAAAATGGAGTAATTGTATTTCCTTGGCAAGTTTTAATTTTAACTGCAAAATACTAATTGATAGCAAGGAAACAAAATGAACAAAGATACCAAAAAGAAAGAAGAAAAACCAAAAAAATCAGATTTTAAGGCATTCCTAAAGAAAAGAGCTCCAATTTATCTAGGTATAATAGGAATATTTGTGATTTTTGTAATTCCAGAATTAACAAAAAGTGATTTAGAAAGTAGTTTTCCCGATAATTTAACAGATGAACAAAAACAAATTGTAGAAATTTTAATGTCATATAATGGTCCAAATGAAAAGGGATTGACTGTAATGAATGCTATAATTGAACAAATTACAGCAGAGTATCCTGATGAAAAAATATATAATGATAAAAGGACAAAAGTGGATCTTGTTGTTTCTAGCATAGATGAATCTACTGAAAATATTTACAAAGTGATTTTGACATTTGAGTCATATAAAGGAAAGATAGAATATGTTTGGAATGTAAATCCAGATACAAAAGGAATTGAGGCTAAAAATCCAACTGCAAAACATGTAATTGATATTGTAAACTATTATGATTAAAATTAGATAGTAATTAGATCTTTTGTAAATTTGTGCAGAATAATTGGTTTGTCCTTTACAATTAAAGAATCTTCAATTCTAACTCCAAATTTATTTGGTATGTAGATTCCAGGTTCTACTGTAATTGCCATATTTTCTTTTAGTTTGGTGTCACTTCTGTATGAAATAGTAGGTAACTCATGTACTTCTAGTCCTATACCATGACCTGTTGAATGAATGAAATATTTTCCATAGTTTTGTTCTTCAATGTATTTTCTACATGCAAAATCTATATCTTTACAATCAATATTTGCTTTAACAGCTTTCAATCCAAGTTTTTGTGATTCTTTTACAATTTCATAAACTTGTTTTTCTTGAGTAGATATTTTTCCAATTGCAAATGTTCTTGTTGCATCTGAGACATATCCTTTGTATCTTAATGTAAGATCAACAACTACAAGATCTCCTTTTTTGAATTTTCTATCAGTTACTTGTGCATGTGGTAAAGAACCATTTGGTCCTCCAGCTATAATCAAAGGATTAAGTGTAGATTTGTATCCAGTATCAAACATTTTTTGCTCCATTGCATATGACATTAAGATTGTTTGTAGTTCAGATTCTGTTTGACCTACTCTCATTTTTTTATAACAAATATCATACATTTCATCAATTATTATTGAAGCTTTTTTTAGAATACTGATCTCTTTTTCGTCTTTGATTATACGAGAATTGTAAAATGGTTCAGTAGTGGATTTTATTGTAGGAATAAATTTTTTGAGAGATGTCATTATAGAATAATTTTGGCAATCAGTACAAACTTTCTTTTTTTTGATTTTATTAGTTAATGAAGAAATCAGACCTATACCTCGTTCGGCTGTAATTATATCACAGTTTTCAGATTCTTCTTTGACACGACCAACTTCAAGTTCAGGAGCAATTATGGTAGTTTTTCCTCCTTTTTCTAACATTCCAATAGCTTCACCCCAAAATCCAGTCATGTAAAATAAGTTTTCAGGCTCAAATGTAACTAGTGTATCACAGTCGATCTTTTGAGCGAATTTGAGAAGATTTTTTCTTCGTTCCTTCACAAAAAAATATCATAACGTTTCTCAATTTATGTATGATGTAAAGTTTGTATAATGGAATTTTGATTTTTATGATTGTGACGGAAGAAAAAAAGAAAGTAGTTGCTCTATTATCTGGTGGTTTAGACAGTCAGCTTGCAGTAAGAATGATGCAAGAACAAGGCTTTGAAGTTTCAGCTGTTGCAATAAAGACCCCTTTTTGTGATTTTGATTGTGGTAGAGGTTGCGGTTTTGAGATTAGAGAAAGAGCAGATGATCTTAATGTAAATCTAAAAACGGTGTATCTTGGTGATGAATACATAGAGATGTTAAAACATCCAAAATATGGAATTGGTGCTGGATTTAATCCATGTATAGATTGTAGAGCTATGATGTTTAACGCTGCAAAAAAACACATGGAGGAAATTGGAGCTGAATTTATAATTTCAGGAGAAGTGTTGGGACAAAGACCAATGAGTCAACATGGTCCTGCATTAAGAACTATTGAAAAAGAATCAGATCTTGTAGGAAAAATTGTTAGACCATTATCTGCAGCATTACTTCCAGAAACAGATCCTGAAAAAAATGGACTGATTAAAAGAGAAAATCTTGGAATGATTAAAGGAAGAACTAGAAGAGCACAACTAGATATGGCAAAAAAATATGGAATTGAAAATCCACCAAATGCAGGCGGTGGATGCCTTTTAACTGATCCAACATTTGGATTACGTGCAAAAGATTTGTTTGCACACACTGAAACTCCTACAATAAATGATATAGATTTGTTAAAGATTGGAAGACATTTCAGATTCGATGAACAAACTAAATTTGTTGTTGGAAGAAATAAAGATGAAAATGAAATGATAAAGGCAATTGCGTTACCTGGAGATATTTTATTTCAGGCTCGTGATCATATGGGACCAGTTTCAATTTTACGTGGAAAAAATGCAGATGTATACGTGAAATTTGCATCTTCTATTACCTTAAGATATTCAGATGCACCGAAAGGAGAACAAGCATCAGTTATTATCAATAAGGATAACACAAAAGAAGAAATCATTACACAACATGCTGAAGAAGAGTCCTACATTAAATTTAGAATTTAGGCATGGAAATTTTTTAAAATTAGTTAAAACTAAGGAAGAGTTTTTGAATGGGTAGATCGCATTTTACTCAAGGATGCAAAAACAAGAAAATCCCACCTATTTGAAAGCCATCACTATACGAGATATTAGTGATGTACATTCTATAAAAGAAGACATCAAAAAAGAGATGATTTTAATTCTAAGAGTCACACCATTGGCTCAAAAAGATGTGGAACAACTTCGAAAAGTAGTTGAGGAATTGTATTCTATTGCAAAAACTGAAGGTGCAGATATTGCAAGATTAGGTGAAGAGAGAATTATTGTAGCACCATCTAGCATCAAAATCTGGAAACCAGAATACGATCTAAAATAGTTTTATTGCTTCTTGAACTTGAGGGTAATGAGCAGGAACTCTAAACATTCTTCTGATATTCATTGCCAAGTTTTCTGATTTTCTTCGTTCCCCATGATTTACGAGTACTCTACGAAGTTTTGGTCTGAGTCTTTGAACAAAAGACATTAGTTGGTTATAGTCACTGTGTCCACTGAATCCATCAAGTTTTTCAACGCTACAATTTATTGTAACAACTTCAACTTTTCCTTCTTTACCTAGCATAGTAACTTGTTTTGAACCATCCAAAACTCTTCTTCCCATAGTTCCATTAACCTGATATGAAACAAACAAGACCTTGTTCTTTTTATCAGGCGCAATATTTTTGAAATATTCTAAAACAGGTCCACCTTCTAACATTCCAGATGTTGCTAAAATAATACAAGGTGAGTTATCTCTCATTGGTTCTTCTCTTGCATCAGCATGTTCAATATTTGTAAAGTATTCTGAATCAAATGGATTATCGTCAGTTTCCAAGATTTTTTGTTTTAGTTCTCTAGCTAGGTATTCAGGATATGCTTCATGAATTGCTGAAGCTTCTGAAATCATACCTTCTGTAAAAACAGGTGCTTCAACCATTTCACCAGATTTCATGTAATGATCAATTACCATCATAATTTCTTGAGCACGCCCAACTGCAGGAATAGGAATGAGAACTTTTCCTCCATCAGCAAGAGTGTTGTTTACTGCATTAATGAAAGCAGATTCTACCTCTTGCCTAGTTGGTTGAATGTCTTCTTTTGCACCATATGTGCTTTCTATCAACAAAGTTTCCACTCTAGGGAAATTCCAGCTTGCTGCTTCAAACAAAATACTTTTTCCAAACTTAATATCACCAGAATAAACAAAATTATGATCACCATTACCAATGTGGAAATGACATAATGCAGAACCTAGAATATGACCTGCATTTGCAAGAACCAATTTAATGTCAGGAGAAATATCTGTAACAGTACCATATGGTAAGGTTATTGCCTGTTTCATGATTTGTTTTACATCTCTTTCTGAATACATTGGTGTTCTACCTTGTGCAGCAGCAACTTTGATTGCATCTAATTGAATAAGATTCATCATCGGGAGTGTTGGTTCAGTACAATAGATTGGTCCCTTGTAACCAAATTTGCATAATGCAGGCAAGAATCCTGTGTGATCTAAATGCGCATGACCAATTACTATTGCATCAAGCTCATCTAATGTAATATCAAGAAAATCTAATCTAGGAAATGAATCCATTGGATGTTTTGCGCCAGGATTAATACCACAGTCTACTAGAATTTTACTTTCAGGAGTAGATAATAACATACAAGATCTTCCTACTTGGCTAAAACCACCAAGAGTTATGAGAGATACTTCAGATTTTTGTGCTAGTCGAGGTCTAAATATCTCATCACCAATTTGCTTGAATTGCTTGCTTCGTTCAGTAGATGTAAGTTTAAGATTTGCATTTATTGTTTGAATAGTACGTGATGGTATGGTGGTAGCTTTTCTTATACGTAATTTCCAACCGATTTTTTCAGTTATTTCAGCATGATTGAATTCTTTTGCATCTCTTTGTAG
>JABFSW010000075.1 GCA_013140415.1 Nitrosarchaeum sp. | reverse complement strand
AAGAGGAAAAATAATTCCGACTCAAATAACAGACGGTGAAAAAATCCCAAAAGAAATTACAAAAGAGGGATGGATTTTTGATCCAGAGAAAGGGGGAAAAATTCAGGGAAAATATATTTTTGGTGAAAGAACGTCAATTAACAAAGATGAATTAGTTTTTTCATTAGGCGGTAGTGAGTTAATAGCACCAAAAAACATTGGAACGTCATTTGATGAATCAACTATTATTGTGATAATTATCACAGTGATAGCAATTGCAGCAGCAGTATTTTATCTCAAAGGATATAAAAAATAAAACTAGACAAGTAAAACAGCAGCCGCAAAGACAGTAGTCCACCTGCCATCTTTATCACCTTTTGCTGATTGAGTAACATTTTGTGTTTTGTAAATCTGACCAGAGATTGTCCATTGTTGTCTTTTTTCATTCCAGTCTTTATCAATATCAAATGGGATACCAAGGGATGATGCAAGCATTTGTGCTGCAATGTCTTCAGCATAATCACCTGATTGTTGTTCATTTTGCCCATATGATTCGTATTCTGAAAGATAGCCGTATCGATTCGTATCTTTTGGTCGTGCAATACCAACTGATGCGGAACATAATCTATGAGCCTCATTTGTCTGATTCTTTGAATAAATTGTAAATAAAATTTGTCCTGGCTTGATTTGCTTGAGACCTTCATTTCTGGAAACTAATTTTGCGTTTGGTGGAAATATACTTGAAATTAAAACAAGATTAGTACCTGAAATTCCAGCATCTCTTAAGGCATATTCAAAACTTGTCAATCGATCTTCATGAACACCTCTACCATTTGTGAGAAATAATTTTTTGGGAACTAAATCTAGCAATTCTTTTTTTATGAAATTGTTTTATTATTTATACTTTGATTAAAAACCTCAACAGATGTTTTCAAAAAAAGATGCGATCGCCATACCATGTTTTTCTATGTAGTATCTCAAAATATCTTTTTAATCATTCATGTTTGTCAATAGTTAGCATATCAAGGCAAATTGAGCTTTAATGAGTTAGATTTTTTTATAATGCATAACAACAGAGATTATGTTAGAAGAGTTTTTTCAAACAGATAGTTTTGTGATTGGATACTATATTCTAACAGTAGGAGCATCACTTCTTCTTATTAAAGAGACTAAAAAAAGAGTCAAGGACCTAAAAATAGGAATTAATTCAATAAAGTATGCGCCAATACCATTTGGGATTTTATTTGCATATATTATTTTTGCACATGATTTTGTCGAGACAATACCGATTCTAAATTGGAGTTGGCTTGGATACAACATTGCATTTGGTCCATTTGCAGATCAGGGATTTTGGGGCATAATTCCTTTCATTCCATTACTAGTGTACATGTTTATTCACATCAACTATGTAGAAGAATTGTATTTTAGAAAATCAAAAAAGATGGTAGTGGCATGGGCATTTGTCCATATTGCAATGGGGGTAAAAGTACACATGGCAATATTACTGCTACCAATCGGATTTTTGTTCAAATACATTTATGACAAAAAAGGAATAAATCATTCATATGCAATGCATTTTGCAACAAACATACTAGTGGTCATTGCGCTTTTTCTTTCTTTTATCATCTGATTCTGGTGGCTGAGTAAGAAAGATCCAACCAAAAAATGCGCCTAATGATAAATTGATGACTCCCAGAAAGGTAATTAGCAGTCTTGTGTAAGATGTTACTGAAGGTTGCGCAACATACAAACCAACAATAATTCCAAGAATACCAGTACCAAAAAACATAATCATCATAACTTTAAGTCGTGATGGTTTAACGTATTTCATGAATTATTCACAGATTCACAGTATTATAATCTGATAGGCAGATACATCAAATAAGAAAATAGATATTTTTTAAAAATTATAACCTTAACTAAAAAATAAACTCAGTTTCAAGACATATTTGCCAAAGTTTTATTTCAAATACCTTTAGCTGGTAACACTTTAAAGATCCAGAATATGTATTGGATTTTGTGCCAATATAGCTCAGCCTGGTTAGAGCATCAGATTTGTAATCTGAGGGTCGTGGGTTCGGATCCCATTATTGGCTTTTTAAATTTTAGAAAAATAACTTCGAAAGAGTAAGAAAAAACGACGTTAAGCGTATTTCAGCCTAATATCTTCCTCTATTTTCAAATCTTGGCTTTCTATGTTTTGGTAAACATTCTTTGCAGAAAACATCTCTACCTTCAACGGGTTGAAAAGGTACCTGTGATTCTTTTCCGCAATCAGAACATGTACATGGATACATTTTACGATCGTCTGTTGACATTATTTTGGATAATTATGATGGAATATAAGAACTGTGAGAATAAAAACGAGGTAAAATTTGGCAATACGAATAAGTATGTTATAATTTAAACAAGCCCAAATGGATTTTGACGAAATAAAACCAAAGCAAAATGAAACTAGCGGAAAAATTTCCATTAAAAAATCAACTTTTAATGCTTTAGTAATTTCAGTGGTAGCAGTTAGTTTGATAGCGGTATTTTTTGCAGGTTCGTATACTAGCTTAAAATCAGATGAAATAACAAAATCTGAATTAAACGAGGCAATTTCAAAACTTGAAGCAAAGATTTTGAAAAATCAGCAAGTAACGGAACAACCTAACGTACAGCCAATTAGTGTATCCATAGATGATGATCCAATCAAAGGTGATCAAAATGCACCAATTACGATTGTAGAGTTCTCTGATTTTCAATGTCCATTTTGTGCTCGATTTCAAATTCAGACACTACCATTAATTTTAGAACAATACGTAGAAACAGGAAAAGTAAAATTCGTATACAGAGATTTCCCAATACAAAACAGTCATCCTAATGCAATGCCAGCAGCTGCAGCATCAGAATGTGCACATGAACAAGACAAGTATTGGGAATATCATGATACATTATTTGAAAATCAAGGAGTTTGGAATAAGGTGGAAATTACATCTGCAATTACAATCTTTAAAGAATTTGCAACAGAATTAGAATTGAATCAAGAACAATTCAATTCTTGTTTGGATTCAGGAAAATATATCGAAGAGATCAATAATGACCTAAATGATGGAAGAGATTATGGAATAGCTGGAACCCCAGGATTTTTCATAGGAAATGAAAAAATAGGATTTGTAAAACTAAATGGAGCCCAACCTTTTGAAGCATTCAAGAGCATAATTGATTCTCAGCTAAATACATGAGAAATAAGAACAAGCGTTTATTAGACCTAAAAGTGATTTAGAAATATCGGAATAATGACGAGTGGGCAATGAGCTTTTTCGTCATTGCTTAAGAGAAGAAAAACAAAATGACAAAATTTCAAGATTTAGGATTAAAAGAAGAGATACTGAAAGGAATTCGTGAAATGGGATATGATGAAGCATTTCCTATTCAAGAAGCAGTAATCCCGGTGTTACTTACAGGTAGAGATGTCGTAGGACAAGCACATACTGGTTCTGGAAAAACAGCTGCATTTGCTTTAGCCATGCTTCAAGAAATACAACCAAAAAAAGGAATTCAGGGTTTAGTCATGGCTCCAACAAGAGAGCTTGCAATGCAAATTACAGGAGAGATAAAGAAATTCGGCAAATATACAGGAATCAGAGTAGCAACAGTATACGGAGGTCAGGGAATGGGATTACAGCTAGATGCATTAGATAGAGGTGTAGAGATAGTAGTTGCAACACCTGGAAGATTAATTGATCATCTTAAACGTGGCTCAATAGAACTTGGTGATATTACCCACATTGTGTTAGATGAAGCAGACACCATGTTAGATATGGGATTTATTGATGATATTCAATTTATTTTAGATCTTGCTCCAGAAGATAGAGTCATGTCATTGTTTTCAGCAACAATGCCAACTACAATTCTTAGACTTTCTGAAGATTACCTGAAAAATCCAAAACAGTTTCTTCTTGATGCAGATGATCTTAGTGGAGAAGGAATAGATCAGGCATATCTTGTAATCAAAGATAGAGACAAAATGAAATATCTTATTGATTTTATTAAACCAGTCAAAGGTCAAATCATAGTTTTCTGTTCTACAAAATACAGAACACGTGATGTTGCCAAATTCCTTCATCAAGAAAAATTTGATACTGTAGCAATAGAAGGAGACATGTCACAAAGTAGACGAGAGCAATCAATGTCAAAATTCAGAAATGGTAAAGTGGATATTCTTGTTGCAACAGATGTTGCTTCAAGAGGAATAGATGTGCCAAGAGTGGAACTGGTAGTCAACTATGATGTACCAAATCAAGAAATGGTTTATTTTCATAGAATTGGAAGAACAGCAAGAGCAGGTGCGAAAGGGAGAGCAATTACACTAGTATCATATTCATCAGTAGGAGATTGGAATTTGATAAAGCGTCAAATCAAAGTAGAATTGACAGATTTGAATAAAGAGATGGGAATAGAAATTTCAATTCCTGATCCTCTAAAAAGACAAGTCCCATCAAGAAGATACGGTGGTGGAAGTTCATCAAGATCTGGCGGATATTCTAGAGGTCGTTCTGGCGGATATGGAAGGTCCGGTGGATATGGAGGATCTAGCAGAGGAGATGCAAGAGATGACAGAAGTGGTGGAAGAAAAAAGTACGGAGACCGTGGCGGTAGAAATAGCTATGGTGGACGTAGTAAATGGTAATCGATGTAAAACTTAAAGACAAGTATTAGAACAGTTATTCGAAGAAAAAACAATGCATGATGGATTTGTTTTATTGAATTGTGATCTTGGCTCAGAAGAATACATTATAGAAGAATTAAGACAAATGCCTAATGTCAAAAACGCATATCTCACATTTGGCGCATATGATGTAATTGCAGAGATAAATACCAAAGACCAGAAGGCATTTGACAAAGCAGTTGCTGGAATTAGAAAATTATCAAGAGTAGTTAGCACAATGACACTAAGTGTCATAAACTCCGAATAATTGTTATAGGAGATAATTAAGATTTATTTCAAAATGGAAAAAATAGACTATGAGGGAATTGTTTGGGCAATTAATCACAATAATCCAGAGCCACTAGTTGAACATGCTCTACATACATTACAAATGCATGGAGTGAAAAAAGAAGATATTCAATTAACAGATGCCCCAGACAACGTTAAAGTGGGAGCAATCGTAGTTGAGATTTGGCCTTATCATCTTGATGTTGGAAGGGTGAGAACTATTCGCAATGAATCATTTATCAGCGGGACTGTTATGACAATTGAACTAAAGTTAAATGAAGAAGGTAACTATACCGATTAATTTTGAAAAAATCAAAGAAACAAAATATCATTATTGTCTCCATTGCAATTATTATCATAGGAGCAATAGCAGGCTACAATTATTCAGTAGATCAAACTAAACAAAAAGGACTCAAGTTTGGAAACGAACTTCAGCAAATTCAAGAAGATGTTAAGCAGTTGCAAACAGAATTTGATTCAGAAATCACACAGTGGGAAGAAGGAGATTTAAGTCAGCAGGAACTATCAGAATATTCAAAAAATCATAGTGAAAAACTGCAAAATGTAATTTTAAGATATGATGATCTAATCCCACCAAAACAGTTTGCTTCATCAGTAGAATTATTCAAGCTTTCAACACAGGCACAATTAGACAGTGACAAGGAGTTCATAGAATGGATAAAAACAAGTGATGATTCTCACAAGATTAGATCAGATTCATTAATACAAGAATCATTTGAGTATGAAATGATGGCTTTGAGAGAATTCAATGCAGCAAAATCAGGATTAAGATAGACATTGGATATAATTACAACAAATTTAATTTCTGCAATAAATCCAATATTGGTGAGAGTTCTTTGAGAAGTTCAGTTTTATCTAAAGAAGTAGGTTCTGAAAATTTAATTGGAAATGTAATTGTAAGCATATCTTGATCAGTGTGAGATATTCTAATAGAATGAACAGTATTGTTGGTTTTTGCGATGAAATCTTTCCATTTCTTTAGGTGTTCTCCAATACGATTTACATGATTTTCTAATTCATCAATATTAATATCTAAATCAGAGTCAAATAATCCAAATTTAACAAGTGGGATCATGACAAGCCCGCCTGAAATTTTATCATGGTTTTTTAGCATTTGAGAAATAATTTCAGCAGAATTTTCTTTTGGAAATATATCGCCATAATCAGGATCAAAGTATCCAGCTATGAGTTTTTTAGAATCAAATATTCTAAAATATTCATCATCTAGATCTAATTTCCACAATAACTAGGCAGTAGAGGATAAATAAATAAACAATCTACCAGAGTTAAATAAACAAGGACAAGAAGAAAAACATGGCAATCTCCAAAGAAAACAAAGAGTTCATCGATAGTTTGATTGATTACTATATCAGTGAATCAGAGTCATATAGGCAAATTGCAGAAAACTTTGCTCCAGAAGTAGAGTCAATTCCAGACACAGCATTTGGAATTATCATAGGATGTGTATATTCTGGATTTTTACAGGCTTATCAAAACCAACAACAAACACCAGGATTAGAAGATATCAGAGAATTTAATCAAATTCTAAAGGACCGTGCACCATTAATCAAAAAGGCGATTCTTGAACCCATCAAGCAATAAAGACGATTAAAATTATCTAAAATATAGAATTAACAGTCAATGTGCTACAAAAATAGTTAGAGTTTAATTTGATTTTATTGTATCAAAAGACATGAAGATGGATGGAAGTAAAGTCATCTT
>JABFSW010000145.1 GCA_013140415.1 Nitrosarchaeum sp. | reverse complement strand
CATGTAAATTTCTTAAAAAATCCCATCTTTACCCTAACTCTGCTTTCTTTTCATCCCAACATTTTCTGCAGAGTTGACCTTCTATCTTCCATTTGCTTTTTGGATTGTGTCTGATAAATCCCATCTCTGTTCCGCATAATGCACAAAATTTTTTCTTGACTTCAAAAGACTCTTCTTTTTTGTCAAAACATTCTTTGCACAGCAAGCCTTCCATATCCCATTGCCATCTTGGCTCCCACAACTCTGAGATGATCTTTATTGTTCCACATGACACACATGCTTGTCTTACTTTTCCCTCATAGTATTCCTTTGATTTGTCAAAATGACAATCCCCGCAAAGTATTCCTTTGATATTCCATTCTTTTTTGGGTTTGTGTTTGTGTGTAAGTTCTTTGTTACAAATAGTACAATATGTTGGCTTTTTGTTAAATAATCCCATATGCTATGTCATAATTGAAATAATTTAAGTTAATACAAATAAAATAAAAACAAAAAATAACAAAAAGCGTTTAACTGCCTAGTATTTTTTCCAGAGCCTGGCTTGTATTTAGCATACCGTTTCTCTTGGCAAATTCTTCGATCATTTTGTATTGTTTTTCTGTAAAACAAACTGGCATTGAGCGATTTTCCATACTGATATCCTGTTTTATTCTCCAATATCCTTTGTGCTAGGAAAGATATTAGATGGCAAATTATTATCTATACTATTGACAAAAAAAATCCAGATCCTTGTAGTAGGGCATAATGATGGTGGTTGCACTCCGGATCATGAAAAAATTGCATATGAGATAGGTTACGAAGTGGCAAAGTCAGACTGTGTTCTTGTTACAGGTGGACTGGGGGGTGTAATGAAAGCCGCATCTCATGGGGCACATGACGCAAATGGATTAACTGTAGGAATTATTCCTCAGGATGATGCATCATTTGCAAATGAATTTTGTGACATTGTAATTCCAAGCGGAATGGGACTAACAAGGGATTTTCTAACTGCTCTGTCTGCTGACGGTATCATCATAGTTGGTGGTGGCTCTGGAACTTTGTCTGAAATATGTGCTGCATATATGCACAAAAAACCAATGGTTGCAATCAGAAATACTGGTGGTTCTGCTGATAGATTCATCGACGGATATGTGGATCATAGAAAAAATGTCAAAATTATTGGAGTCGATTCTCCAAAAGATGCCGTAAAGAAAATTCTTGAATTAATCACTGCATAGAAACTAGCAGTGGGTCTGGTTCGTAAAAATTACCATGTTTTGACGCTAGTTGTTTTAGCTCATTTACAATATTTTTAATTCCAATTTCTTTTGCTGTATCAAATAGCGGTTTTTTTAATCCAAGACCTAACTGTGCAGCCTTTTCAATTTCTTCAATGTCACTTGCTTTGTTTGTAACAAGCCAAGCTGCATTGTTTAAAATATTTGCAACAAGTTGGATTGGATTGCATTTACTTGCCAACTCTTCTGATAATGGAACGCGTTCATATTTTTCATCTGAATATTTGTAAAATCCCTCACCTGATTTTTGCCCAAGTTTTTTTGCATCAAACATTTTTCCAATTGTTGGGTGTGGCAAAATTACTTTTTTATCGCGTAAATGCATCTCTATTGTTGCCTTGTGTATTACATCCATTCCTGTAAAATCAGCTAGCTCAAAAATTCCCATTGGAAATCCAAGTTTGAATTTTACTGCAGAATCAATTTCAGTCATTGTTGCCCCCGTTCTGTCCATCATGTAGCATGCTTCGTGGACCATTGGAATAAATAATCTGTTAATGATGAATCCTGGAACATCTCTTCTGCATAGGACAGATTCTTTTTTTACTGATTTTACATATTCCTGAGTTAAATCAACTATCTCTTGTGATGTTTTCTCTCCAGGAATCACTTCTACTAGTTTCATTAGTTGTGGAGGATTGAAAAAATGAATTCCGATAAATTTTTCTGGGCGTGATGTCGTATTTGCAATCTCTGTAATTGGCAGTGTGCTTGTATTTGATGCAAAAATGACATCTTTGCCTGCAACTGCATCTAATTCTCCATAAACTTTTTTCTTTAGCTCCATAATTTCTGGAACCACCTCAATTACAAGTTGTGCATTTTTTACAGCATCTGCAAGATTGACTATTGGTGTGATTCTTGAATAAATTGAGTCTGCTTCTTGCTGTGAAATTTTTCCTTTGGTTACTAATTTATCTAAACTCCATTTTATTTTCTCCATTGCTTTATCTAAAAACCCCTGTTCAATATCTCTGAGAACTACGTTGTATCCTGCAGTGGCTGAAACTTGTGCAATCCCATGTCCCATTATGCCAGATCCTAGCACTGTGATGTTTTTTAGATTCATCAAGTTTTCAAAAACCTCGTATCCTTTATAATGTATTTCAAAAATTTACTAGATTATGGGTCTATTCAAACGAAAAGACAAAGACAATGAAACCAAATGTAGTGTGTGTGGTTTGGAATTGCATGACTCAGAACGTCTCAAAAGACACACAAAAAAGGCACATGGAAATATACCTGAAAAGAAACTTGATCCAAATTCCGGCTCAGGTGGTACGTGGTAATTGTGGAATTAACTTCTAGTCAAAAAATGAGATACTATATTGAATCATAGCAGTTAATATTTTGTTTATGTGTTAAAGTGATATGGATTGCATCTTTTGCAAAATAGTTTCTGGCCAAATTCCAGCCAAATTCATCAAAGAAACCATACACTCTATGGCATTTTTAGATGCATTTCCATTGGCTAAAGGCCATACTCTAGTAATTCCAAAAAATCACCATGTAAAAATTCAAGACATGAGTGATGAAGAAAACTCTGACTTGTTTTCTCTAGTCCACAAAGTTCTTCCAAAAATAGACAAACTAACCGGTGCAACACTAGTTGCAATTCATAATGGAAAAGAAGCAGGACAAGAAATTCCACATGTTCATGTGCATCTAGTTCCTCGTATTGTTGGTGATTCTGCAGGTGCAATTCACAGTATGTTCAATCCTGTAAAGTTTTCTGATTCAGAAATTGAAGAAATTTATAATAAATTAAAATAATTTCAATAAGGAAATAGTCTCTCTTTTGTATCTATATTTTCTACAATTATCGCTTTAGTGGGACAAGTCTCAGCGGCATTCATTATTTTGTTTACTCCTGCACCTTTTGGATTTATGACTGATGATTTTGGATTTGATTTTGAATTTTTATTGATCGAAAAAACATCAGGAGCAATTATTTCACAACTGCAGCATCCTATGCACAAACTTTTATCCACATCTACAAATAGATTAGGTTGCTTTTCAGGCTCTTTTGCTTTTTCATATTCACCATTTCTTCCATCTGAGCGCACACGTGCATTGTATTCTTCCCAGAATCTTTTTTCATATTCTCTCCAAAAAGTAGGGTCCCCTTCTTCAAATTCACGTGTATATTTACTCCAGTCTTGTTCTGGTATGTTTTCTCCTGATGGTGCACCCCATTGAGATTTTCTCTCAAAATTAGTTTTGTTGTTTGTATCTGTGAATTTTTGTTTTGTTTCATCTGTATTTTGATTAAAATTTTTCTTCAAGTGGTTGTATGCTTCTGTAATCTTTTTGAATTCATTGCCTTCTTTTTCACTAGTGTTTTTATCAGGATGAAACTCGAGGGCTAATTTTCTGTATGCTATTTTTATCTCATCCCATGATGATTCTGATTTTACATTCAATGCTTTGAGGGCTTGATATGTATTCACTACTATTAGAAATTTCTCATATGTTAAAAACAATTACACAAGACTTGGCTTTATTCTAAAATGATCTCATCTTCTGGTTTCCATGCCGGTTCTACTATACACAAAAATCGTAGATTTGCAGAACCCGTGTTTTCTATGTATTGCTCTGACATTGGTGGAACGTACACTGAATCATCCTTTTTTAATTGATATGATTCATCATTTATTCTCAAAACTGCATCTCCTTCTAAAATATAGTAAATCTCTGATGATTGTATCTTGTGAAGTGAGGATTTTTTTCCTGGCTCTAATGTAAATTGCGCTAGGCTGTAATTGATTCCATTTAGTGTATTGTGTGGATGAAAGTATTGTTTTATCTTTGTTCCTTCGTTTCCTGGAATTATTTCTACCTCGGAGCTTTTTCTAATTGACATTTTATAAAATCATATCTTTTTTGTGATATTTGTCTTAAAATCTGATTCATACCATATTGTTTTGTATTCTAAATTTTTAGATGGTAAAATATTGATTGCGATATGTGCGAATGTCTTTTTGTTTGATGAGCCATGTGTATGTAATGTGTTAGATGAAATGTACACAATATCACCTTCTTTGAGACTAATTTTTTCAGTTCTTTTGATTTTAAAATTTGTCTTGTTTGTGCCATATTTTCTAAATGTTTCAAGGCTGCCGATTCCTTTGGTGACTAGTAAAATTTGATTGCCATTGTGCAAATGCATTTTTGTTTTTGCACCATTTTCAAAGTAAACGTGATAGATGTCTTGTTCTTTTGATTTTATTTTAGATGAAATATCTTTCATGTGTACTTTGTTGGTAAACCAATCTGGATTGATCTTTCTTTTGTCTCCTGGTGCATAGATATTTGATTTTTTCATTCTAGTCCTTATGATGTGTAAAATTTCATCTGTTGTATTATATTTTTCCAAATTTGTCTTATGAAATAACTCTAGAGTTTCACTAGTTTTCTGAACTGGTCGTTATTGTGTAGTTTTTCAAATGATTTTTCTTCTTTGGCCCATGTCCTAATTGTTTTAGGATTCAAATTGACTGCTTTTTTTAATAACTCTAGCGATTCTGGAAATTCCCCCAATGCTGACTTACTTCTTGATTTTGCATATATGACATTTACATTGTCTTTGTGGTTTGCAAGTATTTTATCAAAAATTTCTATTGCTTTTTTATGATTTTCCAACTCTGCTAGTTCTATTCCTATGTGAAACAATGCATCCATGTGACTAGGATGTTTTTTGTGAACATTTTCAAAACAGTTCAGTGCTTCCTCATGTCTTTTTAATTTTCCCAAAACTATCCCTTTGTAAAATTGTGCATTTGGTTTTCTAGGTTCTATACTTATTGCTTTGTCAAGATAATTTAATGCATCTTCATGATCTTGTAATTTATCAAGCAAAACACCTTTGTTAAAATATGACGGCCCATATTTTGGGTCTGCCTTGATTGCCATATCGTAACACTCTGATGCACCTTGAATGTTTCCCATTTCTGCCATCGCAATTCCTTTGTTGTTAATAGCAGATGCGTCCTTGGAGTTTATTTCTAGTAACAAATCAAAGCATGTTACTGCATCGCTATACTTTTTGATTTGATTTAGTGCCAGTCCTTTATTGTATAATGCTGATATGTTTTTAGAATCCTGTTTCAACACTTTGCTAAATAGTATGATTGCCCCTTTGGGTTGATTTTTTTCAATCAGTGACATTGCCTGATACATCAAGTCTTCTGAATCTTCTTTTGAACCAAACAAGCCCATGATTCATTACAAAATGCCATTGGGTAATGAAAGTTTAGTTTCTTTAATTTTACATCTTTAGTAAATCTGAAAATTCTCAGATGCTATAATCATCTTTTTTATGTCATCTTTAGTGTGTGCATTAGATATGGCACCTAGTTTTCCAGGCAAAAAGAATATCCCGTCTTGTGCAATCATCTTAAAGTGATATTTGTAGAGTAATTTACTATCACATTTTGCAGCTTGGGCAGAATTTACCACCTCTGTTATTCCGTCTTTTGCAAAATGTGTCATAAATAGCGAGCCTTGACCAGTAATGACTACTTTGTCTCCAAATACTTTGTCCAGCTCGTCTCTTGCAAATTTTCCTAAAGAGTTAATCTTTGGATAGATGATGTTTTTTGATTTTTTTAATTCTGTCAATGTTGCAAATCCTGAAATCATTGACATGGGGTTTGCAGAAAATGTTCCTCCACCTATGTATGATCTTTCTGATTTTTTCTTTCCTGTGGTATCTGCATGTTTCATGATCTCTTTTTTGCCACACATTACACCAATTGGCATTCCTCCACCTACAATTTTTCCCAATGTTACAATGTCTGGGTCAAGTTTCATGGTAGGATACAAGCATCCAAATCTAAATCTGAATCCTGTTACAATTTCATCTAGTATGAACAGTGATTTATTTTTGTGAGCAAACTCTTGTATTCCTTTTAGGTATTCTGCTGTTGCTGGAATGCATCCACCGCCGCCTAATACTGGCTCAATAATTATTCCTGCCAAATCATTTGAAACCTTTTTGAGAATCTCAAGTGATCTCTCTAAATCATTAAATGGTATTGAGATTATTTTTTCTGCATTTACCACGCCACTGCTTTCTGATTCTGTAAATGGCCAGTTCACACTCTTTAGCAAGTCTGATGTGTATCCATGCCATCCACCCTCTATCTTTGCAATAATTTTTTTACCAGTTACAGAACGTGCAAGCCTCACTGCATACATTGTAGCTTCAGTACCTGATGTGACATAACGAATCTTCTCCGCCACTGGAACTGCCTTTGCAATTAAATCTGATAACTTGATAGTTTGCTCATTTACTGTGCCATACATCCAACTTTTTTCAATCTGTTTTTTCAGTGAATCTTTGACTTGTTTTGGACCGTGCCCTAAAATTAAACTCCAATGACCCATCCAGTAATCTGTATACTTGTTATCATCTACATCCACCAAATTTTTTCCTGATGATGATTTTACCACAAATGGATATGGT
>JABFSW010000063.1 GCA_013140415.1 Nitrosarchaeum sp. | reverse complement strand
TTACATCTAAATTTTCTTTCGAAATATTATACATTTTTTCATCAAAATCTAATCCAATTGCATGAATCCCCATTGATTCAGCTTCTAACATCGTAGTTCCAGTACCACAAAATGGATCACAAACAGTTTCACCCTCTTTTAATCCAATTAAATTTATCATTGCTCTTGTAAGCTTCCAATCCAGTTCATGGGGATATTTTTTAATTTTCTTTGGTCTATTTTCACTTTTAACTTTTTTTGAAAATCCAAAAAAATTTTCCTGCTCAGTAAAAATTAGATATATAGTAATATCTGGATTTTCAAGAGACACTTGAGCTTTAGAAAACTTTGTTATCATATCACCCATCGCTCTTTCTAATTCAGATATGTTGAATTGGTTTGATGATAAATTAATTATTCTACAAACAAACGTTTTAGCATTTTTTAAAACTTCAAAATTCTCATCATCTAAAAATAATCCTGACATTTTACGTAGAATTTGACCAGAAATTTTTACAAAAGTTGCACGTTTTGTAATTTGTTCCCAACTAGTTTTTGATTGTATTATTACTAAATTTGACAATATTTTCACCTTAGCAAATCTATCGTATGTTTTTGCGATTGAAATTACCTCATCAATTGCAATTTCTAGATTATCTTTAGATAAAACAAAAAAACTTTCTGGCATTATATTATTGCCTTTGCAATTGTGCCTGAAACATCAACCAAAGATGTTTTTCCAGGAATTGTATTTGTACTAATTATTTTTGTAACTCCTGCTTTTTTAATTTTCTTTTCAGCATTATTTCTAAGTAGAGCATGTGTACAAGCAACAAATACTCGTGCACATTTCTGTTTTTTAAGAAATTCTGTAGCTTTGATAATACTTCCACCTGTACTGATCATATCATCAACTAAAATCAAATCTCTGCCTACTACCTCATTAAAATTTGCAGTTTTAATTTCTATTTTTCCGGTTTTACGATCACGTTGTTTTTCAAGAGATATGTATTTTGTCTTCAAAAACTTGGCAAATTCTTTTGCTCTTTCTTTTCCACCTTGATCTGGAGAAACAACTAGAGGATTTTTCAATTTTAGCTTTGAAAAATATTTTACTAGATCTGGAATTGCAGTTACATTCTTTGATTTTATATTAAAATACTTTAAACCGATCATACTGTGAATATCTACAACAATAATTCTAGATGTTCCCACACTTTTGAATAAATTGGCAATGACTTTCATTGTTATTACCTCTCCTGGTAAGAATTCTCTGTCTTGACGAGCATATCCCATATATGGTATTACTGCAATTATTTCAGTTCCGTATTCTTTTGCTTTTGAAATTATTGATAATGTCTGAATAAGATTTTCATCTACAGGTGGATATGTTGATTGAATGACAATAATTTTATTTTTTTGAGGTTTTCCTTCAAGTGTAATTTTACTTTCACCATCTGGAAAAACCCTTAGCTGAGATTTTAATAAATTTGCTCCTAATCTTTTTGCCAATTTTTTTGCAAGATCTTTAGATGAACTTCCAGATATAACAGTAAATTTTGTCAATAATTCAACGACAAAGAAGGGGTTCTTAAATTTTGAGGGTATTGTAGATCATGATTTTTGTGATCTGTATTACTGATGGGGTTACTAAATTTTTAAAAGATCTGAGACTCACTAATGAGCATCCTTGATATTTTGTATTGTGATAAACTAAAAGTATAGGAAATATGAAAAGAATAACCAAAACCTGAGAGAAATATGGTGGAAAATAACTATGACATATTAGGAATTATTGAAGGCTCAACTGAGAAAGAAATTCGTAATGCGTTTAGACGATTGGCACTTAGATACCATTCTGATCGAGGAGGCGAAAATGATCAATTCATTAAAATCAAACAAGCATACGAAGATCTCAAAATCGGCAAAAAATATCCTGAAACAGATTTAGAAAAAATTAGAAAATCTAGAGTTTATTCAAGTGATTCAGAAGAGACTATCAGGAGAAAAAATCGAATTTTAGGCCAAGAATTATCCAAAGAAATGCAAATAGCTGAAGAATGGGCAGCGGATTTGATTAGAACAAATTTAACTGACACTAGATTGTTTGGTTCAAAAACTCTTGGAGAAATTGAACTTGAAAGAAAAGCTAATGGTATACTTTCAATTAAAGGAAATTTTATGGCAGGTAGTTTAACTTATGATGGCTCTATTATTATGCAGGGAAATATAACAAGTCCATCTTGGACTGAAGAATTTAGAACAAATATTCATCTTACAAAAGGTGATTTCAAATTTATTAATCCACTAGAAAATAAATACAAAATTGAGAATGGAGCTAGAATAATTGTAGACAATGGTAATGTTGTAGTTGGAAATATTTTTGGTAGAAAATACAAAATTGAAGATCCAGAAGGAAGAGTTGGAATTTATGAAGTTCAAGAACAACGAACTCATATATCAGCACCAAAAGGAAAAATTATTGCTGAAAATATTGTCAATACAGTTTCTCTAGATGCTGATTCTATTATGATTCTTAATCTGGAAGATGATATTCAAATTAATGCACGAGAAATTTTATTGTATGGGAATAAAATTACCTATAACACTATAATTAAATTAAAAAAAGACGGTATGATAAGATTTTTTGAAAATTTCTCAATTCAAAGTCTTAGTAATGACGCAATTATCAAACTTGAGAATGGTAAAGAAATTAGATTATTTGATATAAAAACCAAAAAAATTAAGGATTTAGCAGATGAATTAGTACCTAACAAGAATGAATATGATAAAGATGCTACAATGGTAGGTAATGGATTTACAATTACATACGAAATGTTAGATAATTTATCAAAGCCCACAAAAAATCAAAATGTTGGATGGGCTTCCAAATTTGGTTTTTCCAGAAACTAAATATTTCTGAGACAAAATACGGTAGGGCATTAAAATCTGAAATAATAAAAAGAAATTAAAAATGATGACCTAATCTAATCGATTAATTCGGTCCAACCTTTGACGAAGACTGAGTTCTTGTAGAGTGGAACTGGTTGTCCAACAGTAAAGTCCATTGGTCTCATCCAAAAAATTGCCTTTGTTGGGCAAACACCAATGCATGCTCCATCAGAGATACATCTTTCTGGGTAGAAGACAAATGCCTTACCTCTCTTCCAGCCTTCGACTGGTTTTACTCTAAGTACATCTGGTCCTAATGTTGTACAGATTTCTACACATAGTGCGCATCCAATACACATTTGTTCGCTGATGTCTGGAATAATTCCTACTGGCATAACAAAATTTTTTTATCTTTTGATCTTAATATAATTTGCCCAAAAAATGGGAATTATAACGGCGTTTCAGATTTTATAACACCGTTTAAAATTTTGATCGCTTTTTCAAAATATCTCAAAAATTTAAATGAGTGATTTTAAACATTTTTTCAATAGCTCCAACTTGATTTAATGAATTAAGCATCAAACTACTACCAATTCTTTTAAGATGATATATTCCAGATTTTTTTGAATCAATAATATGCCTACCTCCAGGAGAAAGAATCCATTCACCGTTATCATTTTTTCGTGTCATAGCAGTAATTATCACTGAAGAATCACTCTCTATTCCAATAGATGAAAGTAACATTAGTGACGCATTAATGAATCTCCCAGATTCTTTCTCATCAAATATGTTGTAAAAACCATTTAATGAATCAATTACAACCAAGAATTTTTCATTTGATATTCTTTTTGCTATTTCAGATATGATTTTTTCCAAATTTACCTTACTTGGACGATGAATCTCCACTTTGTCATTTTTTTTAATCATTTCGGAAACGATATAACCACTATAAAGTAAATCAAAATCTAAAAAAATTACTGGACAGTTAATAGAATCAATTAACTCATTTAGAAATTCAGCTTTAAGAAAAGGCTCAGAACATAAAATTATGTTTGGATTTTTATTTGAAAATTCTTTTCTTACATATATTAAATCATCATCTAAAATCTGTTCAGGATTTTTATCCAACACCAATTTAGTATCTAACAGATATAATAATGAATTTGGTTTCAAAAGATATATCAGAAGATTTTCTCTTTTCATATAGTTTGATAGGACCAGATTCAATAGATTCCAACCCATTTGTTACTGGATCTGAAATACCTCGAGTTGTTTATGCAATAAAAAATCTATAAATTTTCCTGTTCTTCTATTACCATCATTGTTAGAGTTGATTGTATTTTACCAATTTTTCTAACTTTGTTTGTGATAATTGTCCGCAATTTTTCAGCATCTTTAGATGATAATTTTAAGACTATATCGTATACTCCATAAACTCCTTGAACCTCATAATCTATTCCTTCGTTTGAAAGAATACGTTTGGTATCTGCTATTATTGATTCATCAGATCCTAGATCAGAATTTAATAAAACATATGCTGTAGGCACATTGCAGATTTTCATCAAACACTATTTAACCTTTCATAGATCTCAAAAACTGATTAATCACTATCAGAATTCATTGATGTGAAACTAGTAGATCTTACATTGACAATATCACAATCTATTCCTACT
This sequence comes from Nitrosarchaeum sp., assembly GCA_013140415.1. Classification (GTDB taxonomy): domain Archaea; phylum Thermoproteota; class Nitrososphaeria; order Nitrososphaerales; family Nitrosopumilaceae; genus Nitrosarchaeum. The sequence continues at coordinate 2,260 of JABFSW010000063.1, read as the reverse complement.
TTTCCTGGTTCCCCAAAACCGCAATTCATTCTTTGGTCAACACTAAAAGAAGACGGATACAATCTTGAATTATTATTTCTTAGTTCTCATACTGGAACTCATCTTGATGCACCATATCATTTTGTAAAAAATGGAGCAAAAATACATCAAATATCTCTTGATAGATTACTAGGAAACTGTATATTGATAAAAATAAAAAAAGGGAAAAATCAAGCAATTACCAAGAATGACTTAGTTTTATTTGAAAGAAAAAATGGTAATATCCCAAAACATTCATCAATAATCTTTCATACTGAATGGCAAAAAAATCTAAATACTGATTTTTATTTTATTAATAATCCTGGTCTATCTGAATCAGCTGCTACATATCTTGTATCAAAAGAGATCAATTTAGTTGGAATTGATTCCCCTAGCATAGATTTGGGAAAAGATAAAACTTTCAGTGTTCATAAAATACTTGCAAAAAATAATATCTTAATTGTTGAAAATCTGTCAAATTTGAATAAACTATCTTCAAAACAATTTGATTTTGTAATTTTACCATTAAAACTTAAAGATGCAACCGGTTCTCCAGTGAGAGCAATAGCTATTCAACGAACAAAATGAAATCTATTTTTTTTATAATTTTTTGATAACTTGCCAATAATGGGAATCTGATTTCCACAAAACTTGCATTTGTTTTTCTCATCAAGATTCCAGCCTTGAATATCAAAACTATATCTCTTGACTACAATATTATTACATTCAGGACAGTAAGTATGCTCTAGAGGGTGACCTGGTACATTTCCAATATATGCATACTTTAATCCAATTTTTTTTGCAATTTCATGATGCTTTTCCAGAGTTTTAATAGGTGTAGAATCAAATTCCATCATTTTATAATCTGGATGAAAACGCAAAAAATGAATAGGCATCTCTGGACCAAATTGATCATAAATAAATTTACATAATTTTTCTGCATATTCTAAGCTATCTCCAACTTGTGGAATGATAAGATCTGTTATCTCTACATGAATTTTTGTTTTATCACGGATTTCTAATAATGTATCAAAAATAGGTTGAGGATCAGGAACTCCTATAAATTTTCTTATGAAATTAGGTTCCGCATTACCTTTGAAATCAATTGTTATAGAATCTAAAAATTCTCCCATCATTTTTACTGATTCTGGAGTATCATACCCATTTGATACAAATATGTTGTAAAGATTTTTTTGATGTGCTATTACTCCACAATCTCTTGCAAATTCAATGAATATCGATGGTTCATTGTATGTGTATGCAATTCCATCCGCCCCATTATCTAATGCAGTTTGTACTACTTGTTCGGGAGTCATATCTGTACCCTCAACCTTTCTTCTTTGACTGATATCATAATTCTGACAATATTTACAAAGCCAATTACATCCAGTTGTGGCAATAGAAAATACCTTAGATCCAGGATTGTAATGAATGACTGGTTTTTTTTCTATCGGATCAACGTGACCTGCTATTACTTTACCATATACAAATAGGTCTAACTTTCCATTTTCATTACCACGTATTCCACATAATCCAATTTGCCCATCTGCCATCTCACAATATCTTGCACATGCAGTACAACGAACTTTTTTGTTCGGTAATTTTTCATAAAGAATTGCCTCTTTATTCATTTCAGATAACTATACGTGTTTTTCCCATATAAGGTGCATCTATCGTAATCCTAAAAGTATGGAAAATACAACACTCATCATGAGCAAGCCTGGAAATATTTGGAGAAAAGTTCATGGTAAAATTACTAAAAAACCAACTAATTTCTCGTGGCTAATTGAGAACAAACTCGCAGGTTCAGGAATACCTACAAGTTTCGATGAACTCGATTGGATTCTAAAACAAGGTGTTACATCCATTGTAACCATGACTGAAAATGCATTACCTGAAGAATGGGTAAGTGATATTGGTTACTTACATGTACCAACACCAGATCTTACTGCTCCAGATATGGATAAAATAGATACTGCAGTTAATTTTATTCATAAAAAAATTTCTAATGATCAAGCTGTAATGGTTCACTGTGCAGCTGGAATGGGAAGAGCAGGAACTATACTAGCTTGCTACTTAGTGAAATATCAAAAATATTCTGCAAAAGATGCAATTAAAAAAATTAGAAAAGAAAGACCAGGTTCAATTCAATCTGAAGTACAAGAATTAGCTATTATTTTCTATGAAAAACATATAAGTCAATAACTTACACAAACTGTGATACTAGTTTTCCATCTACAAT
>JABFSW010000080.1 GCA_013140415.1 Nitrosarchaeum sp. | reverse complement strand
GATACAATTCTTGTATTATTTTCAATTCAAAAACGTATAATCCCTAATTTTTTTAATACTTATATAATTTTAATTTAACGTAAATCATGGCAGAGATAACTGGCTATGGAGTAGCCATAATTGTTTTTCTTGTTATGTCGTTAGTAATTGGAACTGTAACATACAAGCTTGTAAAAAAAAGTGGTAAAAGATTAATCGTTGCAGGAAAAAGTCTGCCTTTATTTATGGTTGGAACTATGTTAGTGGCACAATCAGTTGATGGTAATTCATCACTTGGAGCTGTCGCACTGATTTACCAATTTGGTTTCTGGGCAGGTGCTGTCATACCAATTGGACTAGGTATTTGCCTTCTTCTTACTGGTTTGATCTATGGAAAAAGACTCAACAAAATATCTATGTTTACTTTACCTGATTACTATTTCAGAAGATATGGCAATGCTTCAGAAGGAATTTCTGGCATTTTGATGATAATTAGTTTCGTTATATTGGTTGCCGGAAATTTTGCTGCAAGTGGTTTTATTTTACAGACTGTTTTAGGGATACCTTTCTTATTGGCAATTATTATTGCAGCATTAGTAGTCTTAACGTATACCATCGCAGGAGGATTATTTGCTTCTGCATATACTGATATTTTCCAGATATATCTTGCAATTGGTTCATTTTGGGCAGCTTTCATTTTCTTTGCAGGAGGATTTTCTGGAGTTTCATTTGACACAATACTAGCTAGTGCTCCACCTGGATATCTTGATCTTTCTGGACTATTTGATACTGCAAATGGTGCTTTGATTAATTGGGCTGGAATACTGGCATTAGGATTAGGTGATATAGTTGCATTGGACTTTATGGAAAGAGTATTTGCAGCAAAAAATCCAAATACAGCACGTCGAGGAGCTTTCATGGGAGCAGGACTCACATTCTTTACTGTGATACCAATTGGTATGTTGGGAATTATAGCATTTCACTTTTTACCAGGACTTGCAGATCCGTATACTGCACTACCAGAGTTAGCTCTCAATCATATGCCATTTGCAATAGGAGCAGCACTGTTAATGGGTGTTCTTGGAGCTTCAATGTCTACTGCAAACGGCGGTATGCTAGCTGTATCTGCAGTAATTTCCAGAAATTTACTTCAAAGAATTATCCGACAAAGATGGTTAGGTAAAGGTACTTGGAGTGATTCTAAATTACTTGCAATAACTCGAATATCGGTTGTTCCAGTTATGATAGCTGCACTTGCACTTGGTTACGCTATGCCTCAACCTGGAATATACTTGATTCTCGCATTTGATGTTGTATTTGCTGGAGCTCTTGCACCATTGACATTAGGATTATTCTGGAAAAAAGCCAACATGCCAGCAGCTATAGTATCACTTATTGTTGGTACATTACTTAGATTAGTGTTGTACTTTGTTATGCCAGTTGAGTTGGCAGGTTTAGATACAATGATACCTCCAGTCATCTCTTTTACACTCTTTATCATAGTAGCTCTTGCAACTCAAAAGAAATGGCCAGGTAAAGAAAGACATGATATCAATGATTATGTTCCCCCAGAAGAAGATATAATATCAGGTGAAGACTTGAAACATTTCCATGCTGGTCAACAGGGAACTAGTCGCCAAGCTACTTAATTCAAATTAAATTATTAAAATTTCCACAGATTTTCTATTTAGTTAATTCGTTATTGAAAATATTAATGTCTTAACTTGTTAAGAAATGATATTTTTTTACTCTTTTCTATTCTATCTAGTATTTTGTTTTTATAATGTAGAGATCTACTATTATTTGGATCAATTTCTAGTGCTTTATTATAGTATTTTAAAGCCTCATCAAATCTATCACATTCAAAAAGCAAATAACCTTTGTAACTTAATACATACTCATATTCTGGCTCAATTTCAATAGCCTTATCGCAATAAATCAATGCAGCTTCATATTTTTTTTGATGAGCCAAAACCCAAACCATTGTAGATAATGCCTTGACATGTTTGGGATTAATTTCCAAGGCTTTATTGCAATATGAAATAGCCTCTTCATATTTTTTTAAAAGATGTAGGGTTACCCCTTTACTATATAATGCACGAACATTATCGGGTTCAATTTCCAATGCTTTGTCATAACATGCTATTGCTTCCTGATATTTTCCTATTCTATTATATAAGAAACCTTTGTGAAGGTGAGATTCAACATTACTTGGATCAATTTGCAAAGCTTTGTCAAAAAAAAGTGTAACCCCCTTTGGTGGTACTCCAAGTAAATCAAGTACAAAACCCTTCGCGATTAATGCATCAACATTATTTGGATTACTTTCCAAAGCCTTGGTATAGAAAGAAAGTGCTTCATCATATTTGCCACACTTTTTAAGTTCATTACCCTTCGCATACAAATTTAATGAATCATTATATTCTATGTCTATAGATTTATCAATGCATGATATAGCTTCTTCATTTCTTCCAATCTTACCTAATACAAGTCCTTTATTGTATAGTGCACTAGAATTATTTGATTCTATCTCTAAAATTTTATCAAAACTTGCGATAGCTTCTTCATTTCTTCCAAGTTCTTTAAGAGCTAATCCTTTATGTAACAATGCAACAATACTATTTGCATCTATTTCTAGAACTTTATCGAAGCATGATATTGCCTCTTTAAAATTATTTTTTTTAGAAAAAGAAATTCCTCTACTAATAGATTCATTTGAATTTTTTAAAAATCTAACATTCATGAATACTAGTTATGTTTAAGCTTATTGAAGATTTATTTCTTATCTATTGGTAACTAACTAAAATTTTTATTACATTCAAGAATTTTTTTAACTTATCAATATACACAGTAATTTATTGGAAGTTTTATTAATTTGGTAATATTATGCTTTTCAATGGTAAGTAAGCAAAACATGATTGCAGTAATATTGATTATACTAGGTATTGGCCTAACTCAGTTTAAAACTTCACAACCCTTTACTGTGGGACTTGGAGTGGGAATAATTGTAATTGCATCCTTGTGGATCGTTATTCTTATAATACGAGACTTGAAGAAGAAATAATTTTCATAAATTTTAACTATTGAATAATAATTGTTATCATGTCCCAAAACTTTGTACCTATAATTCATCTTAAAACCCCACAATACATCAAAAACATATGCAGTTATGTTATAATTTTATTTCTCTTAGAGTATGATTAGATAGTCTAGAGAATTTGATTCTTTTTACACAAGAATTATCATAGGTCCAATTAGAATTAAATTACTTTGGTTCTTTTTTAGAATAATAAAACTTTAAACAAAAATAATTTCATTTATCTATTTGAAAATTATATAAGCTTCTATTCCAAGTTTATCATATGCCTGGCAAAGGTTACTCTACAATCGGATTAAAGCCTGATCTTCTAGCAAGATTACATAGCATTACTAATACATATTATCCAGGGATGTTTCTTCCTAGCACACTAATAATTATGATGAATGAAGTTAAACGTGGATATTATAGTGTAAACTTTCATAATATTAAATTAGATTCATCTGGACGTTACAATTCTATTACTATTAGATTAGATGTAGATGATTGGCTAAAAGAAAATTATAAAGAATTGAAGGAAAAATATGAACAAAAATATCATGTCAAATGTTTTACTACATTTACAAGTTATTTTCTGGCAAATTTGTTTGAATCAAAACTTGATGCTCAAAATCACGTAATTCGGTTAAAAGAATCTGATTTTGAATGGCTTCAAGAAGAGTATATGAAATTTAAAGTTGATAGTAAACTGAAATATCCAATACCAACATTTGAAAAATTTGCTGATGTATGCCTTAATGAATTATTTAACAAAATCCAAACAGCACAGGAAATTCTAACACTAACAAATTTCTCTAGTAATTTAGATTTCAAAAATATCAAAAAAATTTAAAGTGGTGTCTTTGTATCTAATAATCTTGCATTGGTGACTTGACCATCTTTTTCCTGTATTTCAAGATCCACAGTATATTTTAGATCATCCCGCATGAAATTAACTTGAACATCCCATGCCTCTCTTGGCCCTTTTTCAGGAATTTGAAACGTTTCATTGACTCGAAAATCACTCACATTTCCATACAGGGCAGAAATTACTCTTTTAGATTCTCTTTCGATATCTTCTTTTGAACTGACCTTTGTCATACATTCGTAGTGTACTTACAGGTATAAAAATTTTGTAAAATTATTTCTAACATAAATCGATTTTAGTTTTAATATTGAACTTTTGTAATTGATTTTTTTTGAGATAAATAAAATGAAATTAGGAAAAAGTAAATTACACATACTTGTTTATGATTTATCTGTATGTTTTAATGTCAATTTTATTAAATTAGTAAATAAATACGTAGTTTACTTAGAATGTTTAATTATTCAACTGTAATGATAAAGTGGATACCAAATGGGAATGGAATTTTACGGTGATGATTTCAATGGAGCTGATGTCGCACCATTTGTTGGTATTAACACATTCTTACATTTACCTTGGATAAGATCACATCAAGAATTAATCAATGCAAAACCGGATGTTGCTATTATAGGCGAACCTTTTGATTTTGGAACCACGATTCGTCCTGGTGCACGTTATGGTCCACGCGCAATTCGTGCAGCATCTACTATTCCATCACCACCATATGAGCGATTTAATATTGAAACAGGGGCAGATCCATTTGGAACTTTTAGAACTGTTGATTATGGCGACGTACAAGTTTCACCTGGAGATGTAATAGAATCACACAAAAGAATGACAAAAAAAGTCAAAGAAGTTCTTGATGCAGAAGGAATTCCTGTAATGTTAGGCGGAGATCACTCAATTACTTTTGCAAATGTTCGTGCATTTGCTAAAAAATATAAAAATATTGGTATGATTCACTTTGACACTCACGCCGATTGTGCACCGCAAGGCCTTACAGGTTACAAGTATGATCATGGAGCACATATTAGAAGAATAATGGAAATGGGTTGTTTGAAAGGAAAAAATTACACTTTGGTAGGACCAAGAGGATATTGGCCAGGACGTGATTTGTATAAATGGATGGCAGACCAAGATTTCCAATGGTTTACAATGCTAGATGTTGAAGAATTGGGAATTGACATGATTGCTAAGGAGATAGCAGATAGAGCTAATGATGGAACAGATGCAGTTTATCTTAGTTGGGATATTGACTCTTTTGATCCTTCTTATGCACCAGGTACAGGTGAGCCAGAACCAAATGGTCTTACCTCAAGAGAAGGAATGAGAATGGTAAGATTATTATCAAAATCATTTGATCCTAATAGATTTGCAATGGATCTTGTGGAGGTAGCTCCTGCTTATGATGTAAGTGATAACAGTTCATACAATGGAGGTATCACCTCTGGACTTGGACAAAGACTCATCATAGAACTATTAGCTGGTTTGTCACTTACAAAGCGAGGTTTACAAAATGGTGATCCTGTACGACCACACAATTACCGTGGAACTGGAAATACATATCACTTTAGTGATGGTCCACGTGCACAAATTCCAAAGCGGGATTGATCTACATCAAGATAACTGTAAAAGGAGAACCTGATACCTTTCCTTTTACAAAAGTTTACCAATATTCTAGTAAATCAGATGAGGAAATTTTCATGAACTCGGCAATTATGATAAAAGATAGACTAGACAATAATCTTAAAATCAATATCAACGAAGCAATTCTTGTATATTCTTCGTTTATTGTTTCTAAACTTCGTGATGGTATCTCAATTGAACAAATTCAAAAAAATGCATCACAACTCTTAAATCCAGAACAAGTAATGATCGGAGTTCCTGAAACTTTGAGAACAATGTCTTTTGAGGTTATGCTTGATGATGAATACATGAAATTTATTGTTTTGAATACACCAATCCAAATTTCAGATTATATTCTAAAGTCTACTTGAATTAAAGGTAAAAACTATGATAGAAGAACTAATCAAACAACTCCCAACAGCAACTCCTCTTTTTGTCCTTGTTGCTGGATTTGTGATAGGTCTCTTCCATGCATTTGAACCTGATCATGTTGTTGCTGTAGCGACACAAAACTCAAAATCAACACAAAAAAGTTCTTTATCATTTTTTCAGCAGATTCGCTCAGGCGCTATCAAAAGCTCAATTCTAGGCGCATTATGGGGAGCTGGACATACTTCCTCACTGGTTCTTGTAAGTTTGTTAATTTTTGTATTCTCGATGAATATTCCAAATGAAATGTTTAGTAATTTTGAATTTGGAGTAGGTGTGATGCTTGTGATTCTTGGAGTCTTTACATATCTTAATCGAAAATTAGTTGGAGAAAAACACATTCACACTCATACTCATGATGATCTAGTTCATACACACCCTCACACACATGATAAAGTACACAATCACGGACACAAGTCGTACATTATCGGTTGTATTCATGGACTAGCAGGAAGTGGAAGTCTAGTGGTTTTGGCACTTTCAACATTGCATGATTTGCAAACTATTTTATCATTTATTCTGGTTTTTGGAATAGGATCAATTGTTGGAATGATGTTGGTAAGCAGTGCTATAGGATTACCATTTTCACTTTCAGTTTATTCTGAACGAATCAACAAGATTTTGCGTTATTTAGTTGGCTCAATTAGTATCATAATAGGCATTGACATTTTATACAATATTGTCATAAGTGGGAGTTTTTTTGGATTGAATATTACCAGTATCTGATCTTGCAATGATCCAAAACTTATAATTAAAAAATCTGATCTTTTCCTCAAGTTTTTCGTATTTCATGAAAATCTGAATGAAGTATTGTTTTTCTGACTATTTTTGTTATGTCGTAAACTA
>JABFSW010000144.1 GCA_013140415.1 Nitrosarchaeum sp. | reverse complement strand
ATATGCCATTTGATGGACCAAGAGAAATGTTCACCGCAACATGTGGTGACTGTGGAAATGAATGTCAAATACCATTCAAGCCAAAAGACGACAGACCTGTTTATTGCAGAGAATGTTTCCAAAAGCATAAACCACAAGAACGCAGCGGTGGCTCTAGATTTGGAGGTAGATCGAGTTATGGTAGAGGATCAAGCGACAGAGGTTCGAGTTATGGTAGAGGATCAAGCGACAGAGGTTCCAGGTTTAGTAGAGATGATAGACCAAGAGAAATGTTCACCGCAACATGTGGTGACTGTGGAAATGAATGTCAAATACCATTCAAGCCAAAAGACGACAGACCTGTTTATTGCAGAGAATGTTTCCAAAATCACAGACAAAGCTAGTAAATTGTTTTGAGTAACTCTCAAAACTACGCAATTTTATCAAAACAAAGATTTAGAATCAATCATCAGTACCAAATATCATTGAATGCTACACCGTCAAGAGATAAAATAAAAATCGGAGTAATGGTACAGCTAGTACAAAAACAAGATCAACGTACGGGAAATTTGACTGAAGGGATAGTTAAGAGAATTCTTACTTCGAGTAATTTTCATCCTCATGGGATTAAAGTTGAATTAGACAATGGAAAAATAGGACGCGTTCAAAATATAATAACACAATACACAAATGAAGACAGATAATCTACCACAATTGGTTAGTTGCAATGTTTGAATTGTAACTTGTTTACTGGCTTAAATAACAGAATAACAAAATTTTTCCTATGAACTGCAAACGATGCCATCATACTAGTGAAGCCCATATCCCATCAAAGGAGAGTAAATCATTGATAAAAGTTGGCAAGTGCAAGATTCCTAATTGTACCTGTCAGCAATATCTAGATCCAATTCAACAAATAGACGAAGACCTAATGTAACTATAATTCATATACCAAATTCTTTTGAGATAATTTATGAACAAACACGCACCAGCTGATGAAATGAGAAAAGAATTAGACAATCTTTTGTCCAAACTCAATGCAATGGAAATTATCGCATCGGATGAATTTCAAAAAGGTTCAGTCAAAGTGTTAAGAGCACTAGTAGAAGGGCAAATTCATTCAATTAATGAATTTGAGCATTTGAAAAAAGCAATAGATTTGCTTACATTAGAATTATTTAAGATTCAAGATAAAATCAAGAATTAAGTCTAGTATCACTCAAACCACATTCAATGCAACGAATAATTGTTGTAGTTTCAAGCACTTTGTCGACTTTCATCTCAGAACCACAGCAAGGGCAAGGTGTTTTAGATGTATTTTGTAAATCCGGCTTGGAGCGTATTTTATAGTCAGGTTTAATATCGTAGTCGATTCCGAGATTACAGATGGGGCGATAACGAGCAAGTATTTTATCTAGGATTTTTTTTCTTTCATCGTTTCCAGATTCAAATAACGGTAAAATGGCAAGATACAGAGATTTCTCAGAGCCAGACTTTTCAGTCCAACATTTGAAACTAGAGTTACTAGTGAAAAATTTCTCATCAGAAGTCTGTTCACAATCACCAGCATAAATTATGTTAAAAGAGTCTTTTTGACGAGACATTATCAAGTATACTACTTTTTCCATTGACGGTCCCCATTCTTGAAGTTTGATGGGACCTAGAAACTCATATTGGAGAATTTGAATACTCAATGAATACAGATGGAGCTGCTGGCTTTTGTTTTTTTCTAATACTAGTGCCAATATTTGATCGCAATTCTTGAAAAGAATAAATTCAAGAGAATTTGATTTTGGTTAAATGAAAGAACCTCACAATCATGCCCATGCAGGTTATGGGATGATTCTAGTTGCTGCAAGTCTTACAGCAATTGCACTTGTTGCATTGGCAATAGGCTCAAATGTACTTTTTGGAGATAACATCCAAAGAGAAAATACTGCTCACTTCAAAGAATGCAAAGCAAATGATTTCAAAACAGAAGATTGTGAAAGATATTGGGACAGAATCAACAATGATGTATCTGGAATTTACGTAGATCTAGAGAAATAATATTTAATATCCATTTGCAAAATCTTCCATAGTGTTTAGATTTTTTGTTAGTCTATTCATTGCATAAAATGCACCACCAACAATTCCTGCATGATAAAACGTATACAGAAACACTGCTGAAGAAGTATGATCAGATTGGGTAAAGCTGAGAATAAGCATTGTAAAGAAAACAAATGTACTAACACATGTAACCAGTCTATCGATAATTCCAGAGCCCAGTCCAACAATTCTTTTTGTTGCTCCTGCCATCAAAACAATGCTGGTAATTATTAGAAATGTAGCACCGCCATTTGTAGTCACATATTCATTTAGCCAAGGGAGTAGACCATCATCTAAGAGACTAGATTCAGGCATCATACTACCATTATTTAATGCAAAATTAACAGAACCAAACATACTACCTATGACAAAAAAGAACAAGAGAGTTTTAACAATTGATCTTTTAAGTGGACTGCGTATTTCGCTTGGCTTTACAGCTCTCTCGGCAATTCTAACACCATAAAGAAATCCTATAGCAGCTGCAGGAAGAAACATGAGATTAATTAAAATCGAGGATTCCTGGTTGATTGCATCAATTTGAGGGAAAAATATCAAAAACAAAAGTACAGCAGCAGATGCAGATAATACAAATAATATCAGATTAAGATATTTACGGTCCCCTGACTCTGTATTACATTCCCAATTGTACATTTTTTAGAATCAGAAATAAATAATTAAAGAACGAATCAAAAAATCATTTGGTCAAAGTATCAATTCTCTTTACCCTTTTTACTGGCATCAGCCTAGAAAGTACAATGAAAGGCAAAAAAGCAGTCATAATCACAGGTATTGGCATTATGATTATGGGTGTGATTTTTCACCTTCAAGGACAATCAATAGTAGGACCAGAATCATCATTTATGTATTCAAATCCACAATGGGTCACATATGGAATTCAGATAGTTGTAGCAGGAGGCATTATTCTAGCAATAGGAACAAGTCTGAGTTTTATTAAAAGAAACTAAGTCACACGAAGTGTTATGGTACTACGAATTTTGTTTAATTTTCTAATCTTAGATGAAATAACTGAATTTAGTTCCTCTGCAGTACTAGTTTCAAATTTAACAACAAGATCATAACTGCCATAAGTAATAATACAATCTTTAATCTCTGGAATTTCTTTTAGTTGTGAATAAAGTGAATGTTCTTCTCCTATTTCACAGCTAATCAACATGTATGCTTGTTCCATTTCAATTGAGCTTTCTAAAAAAGACTGTAACTTAAAGACATCTGAAAATATTTTAACAGATCTTAAAATCCTGCAAGAATCGGATCTTCAGGTTTCATTATTTCACGTAATAAAATAGTAGCAAATGAACCTCTAGAAAGAGTAAACTCTACAGTATTATCTTGTGATGAATAATCAGTACATTGTATTGCGGCTTGTCTGAATCCACCTTCACTACTAATTTCCTGCATTTCTTTAATGAAAAAATCCTTCGGTGTAATCTCTTCAGCTTTTAGAATTTTAGATATTTGAAAATCAAAGCGTGTTTTTTTGTAATACGAATATCCTACAAAAGGCAATGCAAGATGTTGATCTAGACCTTTGACATATTTTCCAATTATACCATGAAAATCATAGCAAATATCACCTTCTTGTGCCTCAAAGAGATTTTCTCCGTCTGTAAATGCAGCACTTAGTGCATGATTGAAAAGAAAAGATTGGTACGCTTGAACATAGAATCTTCTAAGGGGCAATGGTATTGCATGAATTGCTTTTTGCTCATTATCATGCTCAATTATTTCTTGCAGTACAATTCTTTCAATGTCCATTTGGAGTGGAACTTGCTCAAAGTATTTTTTGTAGTTTGATTTGTCAGCTAGTTTTTCTCTTATTTCGGTATTTTCTTTAGAGTCATAAGAAAATGTAAAAGATACAATCAGCTCAACTGCCTTTTTGAAATTACGCTGTAAAAGTGCCTTACCAATGAGATGAGTGACAGGTCTTTTAGAGCCAAATCTTTGATAGCCATAAAAATTTAGAACTTTATCATATTCTGTAAAGTCAGAGATATTACCACATCCAGAAATTTTTATGCTAAAATGATTAGCAATCATGTCTTTTTTGGATAAGGGTTTTTTTACAAACCCAATTTTTTCAAGTGAGTATTTCTCAGAGGAATAGTTTTCTATGGATTTGCCTTTATTGTCAGAGCAGACAAATTGTTCAGTTACTGCAGACGCATCCTTTAGTCCAAGTGCTTTTAATCTAATTCCTTTTTTTCTAAAAATATCAGAAAGGGCATGGTTTGTATCTATTTTTTTCTTTTTTAATTTGTAAACAGCGTAACCAACTTGTTGATTAATCGATTTTAATGATTTCTCAGAGAGAACTTCATCTACCTTAAAGTTCTCAACTTCTGTCCTAATTTGCCCTCCAATCCCATTAAATTTTGTACTGTAAACAGAGATACCTATTTGAGAATCTATTTTAGGTATCACGGCAATATTGTCACTGTAACAAATTTACTAATTGAGACATCTTCGATTTGTGCACCTAACAATATTTTGTATTGTCCAGGAGTTGCATCATCAGATGCGGTAATTGTCACTTCTATAGAACTAGGAACGCCAAGATCTAATTGGAAAGAATCAGACACGTTTAAAGTGACATCCAAAAAGTCGTAAGGGTCTGATAATATCAAAGATACATCAGACAAGTCTTGCTGAGGAGATATTGTAAAAGACAAATTCTTTGATTCTCCTGGCACAAGTGAAATATCTTTAGTGCCAAGTTCAATTCCAAATGGAAGTGCGATAGAAGTATCAATTACACCAATGTTATTTTCCACCCATTCAGTAAACCAGATTTTATCATTGTGTATGGCAAAATCAAAGATTTGAGCCAAGCCACAATCAGAATCAGGAGCACAGTCACCCCAAGACGGATTTTTTGATGGAATCATATATTCTACAAGAGATTCAGATTTGGGATCTAAGAGTGCAATGCTATTTGAAGTCTGTTCATTGAAAACTAGTTGTCCAGCAGAATTAGTTTCAATCCAATAGGGTCTAGATATTGGAGATTTTATGATTCCAGTAGAGTTACCGTATGTGGATATTTTTGGACTAGATGTGACATACTGAGTAAATTGTTGCGTGACAGGATCAAAGTTAAAGATAGCAGAGCTTGACGTGTCTGCTAACCAAATCATACCATCAGATACAGCAATACCGTTTGGAGTAAGTAATTCAGAAGGAAGTTGGAATATTTCAATATAATCAAGTACAGGAAGAGAATTTCCATTAACATTGGCTATAGAGTTGCGATATCCTTCTTGATCAAATTTTATCAAAATTCCTCCTTGTTGAAAAATCCAATTGGTATACCAGACATTTTTATCAGTATCAATTGCAAAATCACCAGTTACAGAGCCATTAACGGGAGAAGGCAGACTCAGATATCTCAAGTTGTCATTAGACTGAGTAGGATCTAAAAAGGTGATTTTGTTTCCAGTAAAATCATTTATCACTATTTGTGAGCCATCAACTTTCAATTTTTGTGGTAATGAATTACCTTCAGAAGGATAACCTATTCGTTGATATTTTTCATCTTGTGTTGAGAATTTCCATACAGAATCATAAGACTCATCTGTAAACCACAAGGAACCATCAGGAGAGTAATCAATTCCCCATATCATAGAGCGACCATTTTTGGGCCACATGGGATTATCAAATTCAGTAAAAGATGTAGTAATAGGATCAAATTTTGCTAGTTTACCAGTGTTGGTTTGTGCAAACCACACATTTCCATTATAATCAGTAACTATTGCCAAAGGATTTGTACAAGCAGTTGGAATTGTGTATTCTTTGACAAATGTTGTAGATTTTGCATCTCCTGAACCACAGAATTGCGCACGTTGAGCATCAGGAAAATTATCAGCTGGTGTACCAGTAAGAGTTACTTCAGTATTTTCAGATGGAGCTGGAGTGTTGTTAAGAAGTACACCCGCAGCCAAAGATGTCAGCATTATTGTTCCAAAAAAGATAGCAACAATTAGTCCTTTTTTCTTCACAATTTAAAAAATATTAAACCAAGTTATATCTCATTCCAAGAAAAATTGATAAAAATCTAAAGCAATTTCAAGTCGCCAGTTATTTTATCTATAAGATTCTCAGGAGCTGGACCAATAGAAATACAAGTTATGGTACCTGGAGCAATTTGAGTATGACCTGCATCTGTAACTTCAGACCATGGAAGATCCAAATCAATTGCATGTTTTTTTACTTCTTGTAATTCTTTAAGACCTGAAACTTTGAGTACAACTTTCTCTTGGCCACCCCACCATTTATTGAACCACTCAGGATGAGACTTTCTAACATGTTCAGCTCCTAGAACACAGGCATGACCTACTTGTGCAGCAATCTTTCCTTTTCCCATTTCAAGATCAGTTCGAATCACAATTACTTGTTTGATATCGCCCATAAAGATACCAAAAACTATACTAAATGAAAAACTTTTGAATTAAATAATTGACAAAGAAACGAAATCTATGTACTATGATGTAGTAATTGCTGGCGGAAGTGTTGCAGGATTAATCTGTGCAAGAGAAATTGCCAGTAATAATCACAGTGTTTTGGTCATAGAAGAAGATTATGAGATTGGTACCCCGGAACACTGTGGAGGATTAGTCAGCACTGCAGGATTGGAAGAACTTGGTATAGTTCCATTTAGAAAAACTTTAAACCATTTAATAAAGTCTGCAGAAATTCATGCGCCAAATGGAAATAGCTTTTCTGTAAATTCAAAGAAACAAAGAGTTGCAGAGATTAGCAGAAGAGAATTAGATAAACAAATAGCACATCAAGCCCAAAAAAATGGCGCTATAATCAAAGTAAGAACTAGTTTTCAAGAATTAACAGATAAAGGAGTAAGAACAAGTGAAGAAGAAATAGAA
>JABFSW010000125.1 GCA_013140415.1 Nitrosarchaeum sp. | reverse complement strand
GTATAATTCCATTAATGCCTTTCCACAACTCGAGGTATTTCCAAGTGCTCCTCCTGGGTATACAATCCAATCTGGAGATTCCCATTTCAAATATTCTAATGCTCTATATGGAATTGTTTTTTGTCCTTCAATTCTAAATGGATTTACAGAGTTTACTGTATACCCATTGTGGTTTTTTGCATCATCAAGAGATTGTTTTAGTGCATCATCAAAATTTCCATCTACTTCAACTATTTGAGCTCCAAATTGATATGCCTGACTTAATTTTCCTGGAGCAATTTGGCCTGATGGAATGTATACATCGCAGTGTATTCCTTCATTTGCTGCAAACATACCTGCTGAAGCTGAAGTATTTCCAGTAGATGCACAAACAATTTTTTTTGCGCCGACCATTTTGGCATGTGTTACTGCACTTGCCATTCCATTATCTTTGAATGATCCGCTAGGATTGTATCCTTCTGGTTGTAACCATAACTTATCATTGGAAATTCCTATGAACTCTGCCACTTTTGACATTTGATATGGTTTTGATTGTCTACCTTCTGCACCATCTAATGAAACTAAATATTTTGAACATTCCTCAATATTTTCTGTATCTATTTGACAAAAATTCAGCAATTCCCTAAATCTCCAAACCCCACTTTCATTGAAGATGTTTCCTTGAGAGTTTCGTCTCTGATAAAATACCTCTTTTAGGCTATCTGAGGGTTTATTTTTGTATTTTACATCTAATAGATGACCTTTTTCACATTGAACATTAGTACTTTTGATTGGGTATTCTAATCCACAATGAGGATCAACACACTTGAGATAAGCGTCATCTTGCATTGTCAGTTAGCGGAAGCAGTGATAATTTAAAGTTAAGAGTAAAATCCCATCAAACTAAGAATTAATTTGTTTTCCTAAACTTTTAGATTAGATTACAATAATCTAAAGTTAAACATGGTAACTTATTATGAATATTTGAAAAGTATCTTAGAAAAGATCATAGTTGCTCATAACACACTTACAAAACTTGAAGATAAACCAGGTGATTTAAAGATCATTAAAAAGGAAATCTTGAAGATCAATGGTTTTTTTCAGGTACTAATTAACAAGATTGATACTGAAAAATTTCAATCAAATGATTTTTCAGATTTAAAATCTAAATTTGAGCATTATTTGGAGAATTATTCTTTTGAAAAAGAGATAGAAACTATGGCTCCATTATACTCTGAAGATTCTAATCGATTAAAAAACATGAGATTGAAAATTCTTGAATCCTTGGCAGATAAGAAATTAATGGATAATATAGAATACATGGTAGAAAAATTATAGAATTATGAAAAATAAAGAAAAACAATGCATTTTATGCGGTTGTAAAGATCATCGTTTAATTGGTTGCTCTCGTCACATAGCAAAAAAATGCAGTTGTCACAAAGAACATGATTA
Organism: Nitrosarchaeum sp.; assembly: GCA_013140415.1. Taxonomy (GTDB): domain Archaea; phylum Thermoproteota; class Nitrososphaeria; order Nitrososphaerales; family Nitrosopumilaceae; genus Nitrosarchaeum. The sequence goes on along the minus strand of JABFSW010000125.1, from coordinate 5,553 downwards.
ATTTATTATGAAATTAATGATTTATTTTCTTTTGGAGCCTGATCTTTCATGAAAATTTAAACAACATTTGCATTCTTTTTTAACACATTCTTCTTCTGTTGTATGATCACATATACCACACTCACAACCACTTACCATGTCTTTTGATAGACTATTTACAATATAACTAATACTGCAAATTTTTCTGATTTTCAGGTCAAATGGTTCTATTTTTTGGATTTATGTTTTTTTGCAGTAGGTTTGTCTGGTTTCCCTGCTAATTCCTGTTCCATTTCGGCTGCTTTACTATCTACAACTTTTATTATTTCTTGAATTAATCCATCCAGATCACTGTCAGATGCTTCTGGTTCTACTGCAGTTGCAATCTCATTAATGGTACTTGAAATCTCAGCACTTACTTCCTCAAAACTCTCTGGATCTTCATATGCTGCATTATACAGATTTTTGAGATTATTTACATGGCTAATTACTTGATCAGTTAATGTGAGTCTAAACTCTGTACCATTAACTTTTATCATCTTTGAGATCATATTTCAGATTTCAAATTCAGTTCCTTAAAGGTTTTTAGTTGAAATATGTTGATGTTTGATGCATCGATTTTATCAAGTTAGAATACTATGTAATCCAAAGCCGATGCATCACTGATTAACGTTGTATGTCTTGAACCTACAACGTATCCATTTTTGATATCAGTTGTAGGTATCCATCTGTTTGTTGATGTATAATGTCGTTTTTCCGCCAATTCTCGTTCTATTGCCTCAATGTCAAATTCTCCTTCCTCAATTTCTTGTGAGGTTAAGTGTTTTATTGTGACAAGTATTTTGCTTACTTTAACACGATCTCCGAATTTCCATTTTGATGGTGGGTTTTCATCTGAAACTTCTAGAACTTTAATTTTCATTTGTTTATTTCCAAATACATCATAACTGACTAGTGTTCTCTCATCTGTAAATTCTTCAAAGACTATTCTTGAATTGGTTCCTTTTGATTCAGATACAGTCTCCAGTAATGACTTTGGGTGTATCTCATTGGATTCTATAGGAGATTCGGCCAAATTGTCCTCTTCCATAATATCATTTATCATTAATCATTAAAAAACACTCTGCTACTATTTTAGATAATTAGGCACTAGACCTGTGTTTTGTTTTAAATGGCATTGGGTGTTCTTTAAGATCTAGTTTCTCTCTTTTTCCATCGATTCTTGCAAATACCTCTCCATCATAGGTGCAAACACAATCTGTTATCTCTTTTGATTCATCCCAAATCTTGTAAAATTCTCGCAATTCTCTATTTTCATACTGACCTAATCCTATTCTTTTTTTTGAAAGAAATTTGAATGCAAGTATTACTTTTCCATCATGATAAATATCAAATGTCTTGATCCATTTCTGACATCGCTCAATTTGATCTGCTGGAACAGGAAGGGATGTGCTTGTACCGGATTTTGCCTCTATGGTGAAAATTATGCTATTTTTAGTATTTACTGCTAAAACATCAGGTAACGCTATACTTGGAGAACCTAATCTGAAAGCTTTCCAGTTTTCAGCAGAATTGAATCTTTTTACCAATGTGTCTTCCCAATGATATCCACGTTGTCTACGTGTTCGTGCAATTTTTTTATTATCTTTCTTTATTGTTTTTTCTATGACTACTTTTGGTTTTGTTAATGAAATTGAAGTCATTTTACTACTCATGTTTCTTTATGTCTAGTTTAGATATAGTAAGGTAGGTAATTACAAAATAACCTCTCATAAGAATGGTTTTGACATTAAATGATATTATGAGTTAGATTTTTCTATCTTATATGTGTCTGATGTTTAGGAAAACAAAAAATATTTAGAATCTAATTTATCTTGATAATTCCTTGATTAATTAAAAATTTGATTGCATTTAGCAAATCACCTTCTGAAACCTGATCTTGTCCATACCAAATAAAGATATTTTTCACCCATTCAGGAATTTTCTTTGTAGAATTATCCAAATGCATTACAACATTAGGTGATTGATTTGTCAGTGTTGAGTTATTCACAATGCAAACAGAATTATCATATCCTGTAATTCGAAATGCCTCCTTTCTGGCATCAACTCCCTCTCCTGTATAGACATCAATATGTTTTCCAATAATGGCAGGACCAACATCATTGGAGTCAAAAACAGTCTGATTCCAAGGTGGCAGTAATGTTGGAATTGTGATTTTTGTTCCGGGTTTTATGATTTGTGGATCAACTGCTATGCTTCCAACCGCCAAATTATTTCCAAGTGAATCTAAAGGAATACTGTTGAAATGAAATTTTCCATCATACGAACCTAAATACTCTCCAGAAATAGTTTTACCCCATCCTTGAATTTTTACTTCATTTACAAAATCGTTCTTGAAACTATATGCTTTTCCATCAATTAGTATTGGAATCATTTTTGATGAATAATTAATTTCTATTGGGAGAAAATATCCTGTAATATACCACCCATCACTACAATTCTGAGCTGTAGATGTAGTATCAATATTTGATATAATTTGTGATTGTGATAATGCAGGTATTATTGAAACTGTAATTAGTGTGATAACTAAAACAGTAAAAATAATTTTCATTTTAATTCAAATTTATTTCAATTCCCGGTATAAAAATTAAAGTAACTGTGACATAAATTTTTATCATATTGGATCTTCAATATGTCAGAATGATTCTGAAAATAATTACATCAGAAGATTAAAAACTTGTATTTTTATCGTTGTTTCACAATGCGTTTATCAATCCCATTTTAGAGATATTTATAATGCTTGAACAGCTTGCCAAAAATTTAGTCATGTTAAAACAAGAATTTGCACAAGCCTATGAAGGACATAGTCATATTCAGGAATTAATTCCCATTTCCGCTTCAGAATCTTTTCCAATAGATGATGAACATTTGGAATCTCTGCATAATTTTGCTGTAAAAAACCCAATTTATCATAATTCCTATGAACAAAAAATCGCAGGTATTTTGTGTAAAGTGTATGAAGGAGACATTAACGAATACTGGCTTAATAGTATCAAACATGGCTCTAGCTGCCAGCCATTTTATCCAACTTGGATTCTTTCAGCATATATTGCAGCATCGATTGCAAAAAGTTTTGATTATAAAGAATTAGTAGACATTGGTTCTGGGGATGGGAGAATTGCATACTGTGCAGAAATTTTAGATTTACAAACAACAAGTATTGAAATTGATGATGTATTGGTGGAACTTCAAAATACTATTTTAATTGCAACAAAAGTTAATTTTAATCCTATTTGTGTGGATGCTATTGAATTTGATTACTCTTCGTTGAATTTAACACATCCTGTATTTTTTATTGGCGGATTGCCACAAATGGGTGGAGATGTTTTGGCAACAAACATTATAGAAAAAATCTCTAAAACTAGTCTTAAAAAAAATACAGGTATTGTTTTTGCTGGTACTCACTCAAAGAGACAACTTTCAGGTAATCAATCTGAAGGTGGATGGAGTACATTGATTGGCAAATATGGTCTAAAAGTAATAAAAACTACCTCACTTCCAACTATTTGGACTTTTGATCAACTAGTTGATACACCTTATATCTATACTAAATTTACCTGATCATATCAAGGACATTTCAAAGTAATAATTTTCATCTTTTATTCCACACCTTTCTATCTTGACATGTTGATCTACATTTGGAATTCCAGAGGATATCTTTCCCATTATTTTTATGGTATTTTCAATTTCTACTAAACAAAAATAATCTTTACCTTGTTTTGAAAATTCAATGATCTTACCATCATGTGAGCCTTTTCTCCAAGAAACTTCTTTAAAACATTGATTGCAAAATTCAGATGGCGGCCATATTATTTTTTTACAATGTATACACTCAGGTATGGTAAAATTCCCTTTTTTTAACTCAGACTCAAAATTCATCTTTCCAAGACCAAAATTGTTGATGATGTAGCCGCTGCAGACATGTTATGAACTAATCCTATTTTTGCATTCTCAACTTGTCTTTTGTTTGCACATGATTGTAATTGCTGAGTAATCTCAATGGTTTGTGCTATTCCAGTTGCACCTAATGGGTGTCCTGATCCAATCAATCCCCCTCTTGGATTAATTTTTAGATTGTTTGTAGTGTATAATTCTTTTACCACATCCATTCCTTTTCCTTTATCTGCAAAACCTAGTGATTCTAAAGCCATTGGTTCACAGACAGAAAATGCATCATGAACTTCTGCAACATCTATATCTTTTACGTTGCATTTGGACATTTTAAATGCAGTTAATGCAGCAATTTGTGTTGATTCCATGGAACTAAATGCAGTATTTTTTGTAAATCCAGCAGAAGTTGTTTTTTGTCCTATTCCAGTAATCCAAATTGGGACATCGGTGAATTTCTTGCATGTATTTTCTGAAGCAAGTAATATTGATGCTCCACCAGTACATGGTCTTGAGCAATCAAGCAATCTAAGATCATCTGTTAATTTTTTAGAGTTTATCACATCTTCTAAGGAATATGTTTTTTCTGAAAGTGCATTAGGATTGTTTTGAGCTTGTTTGTGATTTTTTACTGGCACCATTGCCAGTTCTTCATCAGTAACTGAAAATTCTCTCTTGTATGATTTTGTAAAAATACTTGCCCAAAAAATAGGGTGCTTGAATTCCCCTCTAGAATTATCCCACTCTAGAATTTGTCCTGGACTATCATATCTATCAGCTCCTGATACTAAAACTACATCGGCTAATCCTGATACAATGTATGAATATGCAGATACGATTGCATTTGTTCCAGAATTACATAGGCTTTCAATGGAGTGGGCAATTTTAGGCTCAATTCCAGACATTTCAGATAAAATTGCAGACAGATATTTGGAATTATTATTAGTAGATACTAAAACAGCATCAATATCATTACGGCTCAAGTTAGGACTGTTATCAAACAGGTTTTTTGTTGATTTTAATAAAACAGATTCAATTTTTGAGTCATCCTTTGAAAACTTTGTGATTCCATAGGATACGATTCCTACTTTGGGCATTATTTTTCCTCAGAAAAGGTATCGGTAAATAATCTAAAAGAGTCCATCACATTTCCAACCGGATTGAATTGTATTGTTGGTAAATCTATTCCTGTTTCACGGAATTTTTGTAACTGTTTAATACATTGATCAGGTGTGCCTGCAATTGTTAATGATTTTAGCATGTTATCTGAAATTAATTCGTGATTTGATTTAAATCCGGTTATTTTGAATTCATTAAAAATGTTTCTAGTTTCAGTTTCAAACCCATTTTTTGATAAAAATTCACGGTATATTTTTCCAACAGAAATATAAAATGCAAGTGTTTGTTTGGCACGGGTTATAGCAATTTCTGCATCATTAGATACACAACTAATGATTTGACATGTGACATCTATTTTTCTTTTTGTTTGCATTTTCTGTATGGTTTTTTTCATTTCATTTAGTGGTCGTAAATAAAAAATCACACCATCTGAAACTTCCCATGTCAAATCTACCATTTTTTGGTTAACTGCAGCTAAATATATTGGAATTTTCTCTCGATATGGTT
>JABFSW010000101.1 GCA_013140415.1 Nitrosarchaeum sp. | reverse complement strand
AAAAAATTTTGTGCAGTATGCGGAACAGAGATGGGATTTATCAGAAACAATTCAAAAAGCAAATGGAAGATAGAAGGTCAACTCTGCAGAAAATGTTGGGATGAAAAGAAAGCAGAGTTAGGGTAAAGATGGGATTTTTTAAGAAATTTACATGTGATGTTTGTAATAGTAAATTTTCACATCAAGAAGAACTGATGAATCACAAGCAAATTGTACATGGAAAAGATTTGCAGTATGATTGTAAAGAGTGTAAGAAATATTTTTCAAATATGGAAGACATGAGAACACATTTGCAAAAAGAACACAGCTACAAAAAAGACAGGTAACTAGATTGCCTTGACTGTTTTAACTACAGGAGGTCTTGTCTTTGTAAATACTCTGAATCCACAGATACATTTGATTTCAGGTAGTCTGGATAATTCAGTGTTTGAAACATTGGTTCCGCATCTCAAACAAGAGTAAATTACATCAAATGTTTCAGTAGTTTCTTGAACACTTTCAAGGTTTTCTTCAGCCATATTTATCATCAAAATTTCTATAATTTAAGGATACCAGATTATGTTAGGGATAATTCAATGTAAACATCATCAGGAATCTTTAGTCTCATTAATTGTCTGATTGCTTTGTCGTCTGCACTAATGTTAATAATTCTTCGATGCATCTTCATCTCCCATTTTTCATATGTTTCAGTTCCATTGCCACATGGAGATTTTCTTGTTGCAACATGTAGTTTCTTAACAGGTAATGGAGTTGGTCCTTTAACTTTAACGCCAGTTTTTTTACCAATGCCCATAATCTCACCACAAACACCATCAAGTTTAGGAAGACTGGTGCTAGTTAGTTTGACACGAGCGGTTTGAGTCATGCCAACTCAACCTATGGTTTGAACTCTTCAGTGATTTCCTTGATGATTCCTGCTGCAATAGTTGCACCCATATCTCTGAGTGCAAATCTACCCATTTCAGGAAATTCTGAGAAAGTTTCTACACAAGTTGGTCTTACAGGTCTGATTTTGACAATTGCAGCATCGCCAACTTTAAGAAACTTTGGATTCTCTTCTTCAACTGCACCAGTAGCTGGATTGATCTTTTGTAGGAATTCAGTTACAGTTGCTGCAACTTGAGCAGTATGACAGTGCATGACCGGAGTATAACCAGGTGCAATAGCTGTTGGATGATGAATAACTATGATTTGTGCTTTGAATTCTTTTGCAACCTTTGGTGGTGCATCTGGAGTTCCAAGTACATCTCCTCTTTTGATATCTTTCTTTTCAATACCTCTAAGGTTGAATCCAATGTTGTCACCTGCTTCTGCAGTTGGCATTTCTGTGTGGTGAGTTTCGATTGATTTGATTTCACCTAGAGCACCAGATGGCATTACAATGATTTTTTGTCCTGCTTTCATGACTCCGGTTTCAACTCTACCTACAGGTACAGTGCCTACACCAGTAATGGTGTAAACATCTTGAATTGGAACACGTAATGGTTTGCCAATTGGCTTTTCAGCTACTATAAAGTCATCAAATGCTTGGAGAAGTGTCTTTCCAGTATACCAGGGCATGGCATCAGATTTTTTAACCAAGTTATCGCCTTTCCATCCAGAAACTGGAATGAACGGTACATTTTCTAATTTGTAACCTACAGATCTTACTAGTTTTTCGCCTTTTTCTTTTGCGGCTTTGAATGCCGCTTCTTTATAATCAACTGAATCCATTTTGTTAATTGCAACTATAAGTTGACCAACACCTAGTGTTTTTAGCAAAAATGCATGTTCTCTTGCTTGACCACCTGCAGCAATTGCAGTATCAGTTTCACCTTCTTTTGCTGAAAGTACCAAAATAGCTGCATCTGCTTCAGATGCACCAGTAATCATGTTTTTGATAAAGTCTCTGTGACCAGGGGCATCAATTAATGTAAAAAAGTATTTTGCTGACTCAAACTTTTGGAAAGCAAGATCAATTGTAATACCTCTTTCTCTTTCATCTTTAATATTATCCATAACCCACGCGTACTTGAAAGTATCACCTTTTCCGGTCTTCTCGGATTCAGCTCCATGTGCTGCAATAGTTCTCTCATCTACAACACCTAGATCCATCAAGAAATGACCCATAGTTGTTGATTTTCCATTATCAATATGACCTGTAACAATCAGGTTCAGGTGGGGTTTAACTGCCATATCGAATCGGTATTCGAGGGGATTTATTACTGTTATGAATTTTTGAAAAAAATCTATAATTTTTTCAAGAATTTTTAGATCAAAAAAATTTGAAAAATTACACATAAATCAAAGGGAAAAACAGAGAAGTCATGAAAATTACAGTTTCAGTAATTAAAGCAGATGTAGGCGGAATTGGCGGACACACTAGACCTAGTGATGCACTAATAGAAGCAGTTAGAAAGACTGTCAAAAGTTCTGGCAATTTATTGATTGATCATTATATCGGATATTGTGGAGATGATGTCCACATTGTCATGTCACATACACATGGAATGGACAATGATAAAATTCACAAATTAGCATGGGACGCATTTATGGCAGGAACACAAGTTGCAAAACAAGAAGGACTTTACGGAGCAGGTCAAGATCTTCTAAAGGATTCTTTTTCAGGAAATGTAAAAGGAATGGGACCTGGTGTTGCAGAGATGGAGTTTGAAGAAAGACCAAACGAGGCATTCACAGTTTTTGCTGCAGACAAGACAGAACCGGGGGCATTTAACTATCCAATTTACAGAATGTTTGTAGATAGTTTAAGCAACACAGGATTAATTGTAAACAAATCACTTGCAAGCGGCGTGATAATTAATGTCATGGATGTAGAAGAAGGTAAAATTGCAAAACTTTCATTGTGGGAAGACAAGCCAACAATTGAAGCAGCTTTAATGTATCCAGGAAGATATGTAGTTTCAACAGTTACAACAAAACAAGGAGAACCAATTCTTGCAGCATCAACAGATAGACTGCATAACATTGCAGGTACATATGTAGGAAAAGATGATCCAATATGCCTAATCAGAACACAAAAGAATTTTCCAGCAACAGAAGAAGTAGGTAGTGTGTTTAACAATCCACACTATGTTGCAGGAAACACAAGAGGTAGCCACAACATGCCACTAATGCCAGTAAAACTAAATTCTGCAGCATCGATCAACTTTTGCATTCCAATTGTAGAGGCACTTGTCTTTAGCATGCATGATGGAAAACTGGTAGGTCCATTTGATGGATTTTCAACCCCAGATTGGGATTACATACGAGAGATCGCAACAAAAAAAGCACTTGCAATGAGAAGCCAGGGATTCATTCACCCAGCTACACTTGTTCCATCAGAATTAGAATATGCTGAAGGATACAGAGCCAGAATAGAAATACTAGAAGCCAAGATGAAGCCAATAGAGGAATCTGCGGCAAAGTCACAAAAGAAAGAAAATTACGAAGATCCAGATTAAAGAAAATATAAAACAAAATTGAGAAATAGTTAAAAGAAATTACAACATACCAAAATCACCCTTGCAGCGAATCTTGAAGGTTTTTGATTGGAAGACGTACATCTTCACAGCAGTTGCAGTAATTTCATTTTCAAATTTTATGGCAGTATTATTTGGGCAAACCATACCAGCGACATTTATGACATTTTTTAGATATGCTGGTGAGACAATAATTTTAGGAGCAGTCTTTTTGTTTGCACTGTTATGGCTGTTAAAGGCAAGGCCACACAATCGTCCAAAGAGCTATTCAGTAGTAGTCTTTGATGTGTATGGAAGAAAAAGCGAGATAAGTGACATCCGCACTGAATTTAAGACTCATGATGTAGCTTGGAGTTTTATGAAGCAGTACAAAAAATCATACCCATTATACAATTTTGCCATGGTATCAAAACTTTCAAAATCAGACAAGCCAACTATTTTTAGATATATTTGAAATAAAATCAAAGATTTTAGGAAAATGATATGTGTTAAATTTTGAAAACATGTGTAAACGATTAGTCTATTTCACAGGGATTTGAAAAGAAATTACATGAAGCTGTCTTTGGGTAAGATGATTTGTCTGTCCATAGGCGCTGCTTTTTCGATATTATTGGTAGTGTCATTTGCCGTGTATCCAGATATAGGCGAAAAGATACTGTATGGCAAACATCCACCAGTGAAGAATTTAGAAAGTGAGACAATAGCAGATGTAGAAAACAAGGAGACAATAACACCGGAAGGACACTTGGGATACAGTGAGATAATGACATCAGGAAATGACAAGTGTATTGAATATGCAAATGGTAAATCCGATGGTGATTTGAACAAGTTTGTAGATGAATTCAATTATTGCAATTCACAGTAAGAAATATAGCATTTTTGAATAATCAAGATTCAGACTTTTATTCAGGATAATACAATAGAACTAGAGTGGAGTTTTCTATTCTAGCTGATGCATTTAGTAAAATGGAATCAACTACAAAGAGATTAGAGCTAACACAGCACCTTGTAGAATTATTTGAAAAGACACCACAAGACGTAATTTCAAGAATTGTTTATCTCTTACAAGGAAAATTAAGACCGGATTTTGAGGGAGTTGAATTAGGAGTTGCAGAAAAGATAGCAATAAGAGCAATAGCAAAATCAGCAGGGTCTGACAATGCTGAAAAGAAAATTGAAAATGAATACAGAAAAAGCGGGGACTTGGGACATGCTGCATCCAAAATTTTAGAGCAAAAGGAACAGACCACGTTTATGGTTCAAGATATTACAGTTGAGCGAGTCTATGAGAACTTGTTTACAATTGCAAAACTAGAAGGCTCAAAGACTCAGGACAGAAAAATGAAATACATTTCAGGATTACTCAACGATGCAAGTCCAGTTGAAGCTAAATTCATCCTAAAGATTTTACTTGGAACATTACGGTTAGGCATTGCAGAAAATACAGTAATGGATGCACTTGCCATTGCGTTTACAAACAATAAGGAAAACAGAAAAGTTTTGGAGCATGCATACAATGTATCAAGTGATCTAGGAAAGGTTGCAGATACCATTGCAAGCAAAGGACTGAAGGGAATAGAAGAATTTGAAATCAATTTATTTAATCCCATACGACCAATGCTGGCAGATAGAGTAAAAAGCGAAGAAGAAGCAGTTGAAAAATTAGGAAGTAGCTTTGCTGCAGAATACAAACTAGACGGAGAAAGAGTTCAATTACACATTGAAGGAGAGAAGGTAGTACTATTTTCAAGAAGCTTGGAAAACATTACAAGCTATTATCCAGACATTGTAGAAAAAATTCCTAAAGCAATTCAAGCACAAAAAGTAATTTTAGAAGCAGAGGCAGTTGCAATCAACGAAAACACTGGCGAGTTTTTGCCATTCCAAGAACTGATGCATCGAAGAAGAAAATACCAAGTAGAAAAAGCAGTGGCACAGTATCCAATCACTGTAAACTTTTTTGATGTGTTGTATCATGATGGAAAAAGTTGTTTGGAATTAGGATACAAAGAAAGAAGAAGCATTTTGGAAAAAATTGTAAAAGAAGACGACTATGCAAAGCACATACCAATGACTATCATAAACAATCAAGACGATATTGAAGAATTTTTGGAAAATAGCATCAACTCTGGATGTGAAGGAGTGATGCTAAAGATGCTAGACAAACCATATCAAGCCGGCTCCAGAGGAAGTTATTGGCTAAAACTAAAACGAGAATACAGAAATGAACTTGGGGACAGTCTTGACCTTGTAGTAATTGGTGCATTTTTTGGAAAGGGTAGACGAACTGGAAAATATGGAACCTTACTTTTAGCTTCGTATGATTATGATACTGACATATTTACAAGCATATGCAAAGTCGGAACAGGATTTACAGATGAAGACTTGGATCAGTTATATCAGATTCTATCAGATAAAGTAACAATAAAGAAAAATCCAAGAATAGACAGTGAGATGGAAGCTGATGTATGGTTTGAGCCAGAACTAGTAATTGAAGTGGTTGCATCTGAAATAACTCTTAGTCCAATTCACAAGGCAGCAAGAAATGAAATTAGAAAAGACACAGGATTAGCATTGAGATTTCCAAAGTTTACTGGAAAAATAAGACTGGAAAAAGATGCAGAGGACGCATCAACTAATGAAGAGATAATGACACTATTCAAAGGGCAGAAAAAAGTAGCTCATGACAAAAATTTAATGTAGTTTATGCGCAAAAATCACAATCAATCATAGAGGATTTAAATTACCTGAACATATTTTGAAATCTAGAAATGTATAGCGGAGAGCTTGAAGTTCAAGCAAAAAGAAAGGCTATAGCAGTTTTACAAGACGAAATCAACAGAATCTTAAACGCAGCCAGAGAACTTGCAACACTACCAGACCTGATGATGAAAAAAGACAAGACAGGTATCAAAAATTCACTTGAGCAAATATCAACTATTGAGGAAGAAGTGGAAAATCTTAGAAGAAAAATTACTAGGGAAGTAGCTGATGTTGGAGGTTTGATCATGAACAGAGAAAATCTTCTCAATACAGCATACACAATGGATGAGATTGCAGGATACATCACCGGAATAGCATTCAAGCTTTCTAACATCAAGATAACGACACTAAAAAGTGCAAAGCTGGACGAAGATATTACAAAGTTGATTGAGTTGGTAGTAGACGAAGTTTACAAACTAAATGAAATCATACGTAGTCTAAACACCAATACTGCTAATGCAATTGAACTAGCACAAGAAACACAAAAAATAGAACGTGAGATAGACGTCAAATATAGACAGGCAACAATCAAGCTTTTATCAGAAGTTACAAACACCAAAGAATTATTGCTGATAAAAGACGTAATTGAAGGAATTGAAGAAATGTCAGACAAATGTCAGCGGGTCTCAGATTCTTTTATACTATTAGCATTGAGTCTATAAATCACACCCATTTTTTTACTTTAAAATTTTTATCTTATTTTGCAAAAAACATTAGATAGAACCAAGATAGTTTGTCTCAAAGTCACATTGTTTATGAA
>JABFSW010000212.1 GCA_013140415.1 Nitrosarchaeum sp. | reverse complement strand
TTATCAATCTTCTTGAAAGACTCAATAGGCATCTGCCTGAATTATGCCTTGCGGGCAGTGATGACCCTATCCCTTTGATTGATGATGAGGATCTTGAGTTCTGAGCCTGCTCTTAGAATTTTTATGACAGACATAATAATTTCATCTCATGAAATCCTTAACCGAATATCTTACCTATAATGTAAAAACACGGCGGGCTTTTGTCAATATTACTCCTGATATAAGAAAATTGGTTCTTAAAAGTAAAGTGCAAGAAGGACTATGTCTTGTAAATGCAATGCATATCACAGCAAGTGTTTTCATTAATGATAATGAAAATGGATTACATCAAGATTATGAAAAATGGTTAGAAGCACTTGCCCCACATGAACCAATTGATCAATATGAACACAACAAAACAGGCGAAGATAATGCTGATGCTCATTTAAAACGGCAAATAATGGGAAGAGAAGTTGTTGTTGCTATTACTAGTGGTAAATTAGATTTTGGTCCATGGGAGCAAATTTTCTATGGAGAATTTGATGGACAAAGACCAAAAAGAGTTTTAGTTAAAATCATTGGTGAATAATTTATCCAAAATCTGCATCACGTTTTTGACTTTGTGATTCATTCTTTCTTGCAGAAGCTCTAAATTCATCATCATGATTTTGAGGTCCATGACCACATTTTACACATGCTACTCTGAATCCATCATCGTTTTTTTGCCAACTTTCACAGCCACAAAAACATGCCATGTCTTGTATGATTTTCAATATGATATATCCTTTGGGTTCATTAATTAAAGAAATTTATCTTTAAGTTGATTTACAACATTCACCCATTGGTATCTGATGATCATGAGGACATTTTCTTGGATGCTTTAACATGGTACAAAGAGCATCAGTAAATTGTTTATTCATGTGATGTTCAATTCCACATACCATCTCTTCATCAATTGCAACTTTTAATGCGCTATCCATCAAAACTTCTAACAATCTACTATTTCTCATCATGCTAGAGCCAACTCTTTCTCCGTCTTGCGTCAGAGTTACACCTGCTTTGTTATAGTTTACAAGATTTTTCTCATTTAATTTTTTGAGCATTTGTACAACACTTGGTTGTCTAACATTGAGCATTTTTGCAATTGTGCTTATTTTGACATCTTCTCCTCTTTCTTTAATGTGCCAAATTGCCTTTAGATACATTTCAACATGTTCAGCTTCGGCGGTTCCTACAAAAAGAGTCTCATCATTTACTGAATCCATATCATACCACCTTTGAATCTTTTAATAAATATTCAAAATACTGTCGCGCAAATCCAGCTAATCCTGCATGATCTGCCCAAATTGCAACTAGATCAGATGTATTCATCTCTCCCATTTCTGGACCCAGTAAAATTACAACATATCTTTTATCTGAAATTATCCCTCCTCCAAAGAGCCCTTTTTTGATTTTTACAGTTGCAACTCTACTTATTGCCTTGAGGGACTCTTTGTCCATTTTATCTGAAGTTAATATTGTAATGTCTACACCCTTATCATGCAGTGATCTTAGTTTTGGTAATGCCTGTCTGACTAATTCCTGTCCTGCTTCAGGTAATGCAATCATTACTTCATTTCTGCAAGACTCTACCATCTCCAAAATTTTTGAAGCGATGTTTATTGCACCTGATAATACCCATATATCTGGCCTCTCGCTTGTTCCACTTTTTTCATACAATGGTACTAATTCATTTAAAATGATGCTTTGATTTTGTGAAAAATCGTTTTCCATCTTCTGCTTTGTAGTCTCTAATCCTGTAGATGGAGATTTTGCAAAGTATTTCGTTGGTCTGGAATCATCAGAGCCAATCCACCCTTTTTCTTCCAATGTTCCTAATACCTCATAAATTTTTGAATAAGGAACGCCTGATTTTTGACTAAGATCAGAGGCTGTTAATTCCCCCGTTTTGAGTAACGAGGAAAACGTCCTAATCTCATAACTGGTAAGGCCAATTTTTTCTAGAGCCTTTCTTGTCTTATCAGATATGTTCATGCGATCTAGTCGATCAGTTTTGATATTTAAATCAGACACGCCTGATTCCTAAATTCCACACGGGGGCAAGTGTGAAAGGCATTATATACCATTTCGGAAAAATTTCCAATATAGTCATGGCATTAATTCAGATTTCTAATCAGTCAACTAAAAGTTTAGGCAAGAAATCCACAATTAGATTTACTCAAAGCATCTGTCCAGACTGTAACATGATCTTAGATGCTGAAGTCTTTGAAAGAGACGACAAAGTCTACATGTCAAAGATTTGTCCAACTCACGGCGAATGTGAGGAATTATACTTTGGTTCTTATCAAATGTACAAGAAATTCAGCACATACTGGGTAGATGGAAAAGGTGCTCATTCTCCAAACGTAATGATTGACAAATGTTCATGTCCAAATAACTGTGGATTATGCTCAAATCACTTATCCCACAGTGGATTGGCAAACATGATTGTAACTAACAGATGTGATTTGACATGCTGGTATTGCTTCTTTTATGTAAAGAAAGGTCTTGAAGGCGCTTACATGTATGAGCCAGATCATACCCAAGTAAGAGGAATGATGAAAACTCTAAAGGCTGAAAGACCAATTCCAGGTAACTCTATCCAAATTACTGGTGGTGAACCAATGCTTAGAGAAGACATTGCTGATGTTATTAAAATAATGAAAGAAGAAGGCGTTGACCATGTCCAGATGAATACCAATGGTATCAGACATGCAATGGATCCAGAAGCTGCAAGAGAAGTAAGACTAGCTGGATGCAACAACTTGTATCTTTCCTTTGACGGTGTAACTGCAAGAACAAACCCAAAGAATCACTGGGAAATTCCATATGCCCTTGACAGCTGCAGAAAGACCGGAACAACTGTAGTATTTGTTCCAACTGTAATCAAATCAATTAACGACCATGAACTAGGTGGAATTATTCGATATGCCCAAAAGAACATGGATGTAGTTCACGCTGTTAACTTTCAACCAGTATCGCTAACTGGAAGAATGGGCAAAGGAGAACGTGAAAAATACCGAATTACAGTTCCAGATTGTATTCAAAGAATTGAAGAGCAAACAAACGGTGAGGTAACTGTTGATGACTGGTTCCCAGTACCAAGTTGTATGCCATTAACTAATGTTATTGAAGCATTCTCTAGTAAACCAAAGTATGAATTATCAATCCACTTTGCTTGTGGTGCAGGAACATACATCTTTGAAGATGCAGAAACAAAGAAATTTGTTCCATTAACTAAATTCTGTGATATTCAAGGAATGCTTGAACTATTTGAAGACAAAGCAGAAGAGATTCGTTCTGGTAAAAACAAATACTTTACAATGCTAGAAGTTGTCAGAAAACTAAAGGGCTTTGTTGATACAAAGAAACAACCAGCCGGATTAGACTTGGCAAAGATGTTTGGTAATATACTCATGAAGAGATCATTTGAATCAATTGGTTCTTGGCATGTCAAAGGACTATTCCTTGGTATGATGCACTTCCAGGACAAATACAATGAAGATTTAGAAAGATTACAAAGATGTGATATTCACTATTTGACTCCAGACCTTAGAATCGTTCCATTTTGTGCATTTAATGTAATTCCAGAATGGTATAGAGACAGAATTCAAAAGAAATATTCTATTACTGTAGAAGAATGGGAGCAAAGAGAAGGAGTCAAACTAGAAGACGGTCTGTATCGCGGTCTAATGAGACGTGGAGCAGGAGATGAACTTGCTGCTGGCTGTGCAAAGAGTCAGATGTTCCATGATGCTGCTCAGGCAACAATGTAAAAATCAGTAAAACCTCAGACCTTAAATTATCTGCAACTAATTTTGTTTTGTGAAAATACTCTTTATCTCTCCAAGATATGAGGGAGGAATTGGAGGTCATGCATTTAGAGTGGCAGAAAAACTGCGTGAGGTTGGCTTTGATGTAAAGTTAATGCATGTTCCACACATACCAATAAAAAATTTGAAAAATCCAAGCTTTGCAATTTTTGGTATAATAAAAGCAATATTTGATAGAGAAAAATATGATGTTGTACATGCATGGAATGTTCCATCTGCATTTGTAATGAAGTTTGTCAAGGCAAAAAAGAAAGTTCTTTCAGTACACGGAATCTATTCAGAACAAATTGATGCATTACACTCTACTGCCACAAGTAGTATGGTTAGTGCTACTGAATCAAAAGTTTTAAAATTTGCAGATGTTCTTACAACTGATTCAAAATCAGTTCAAAAAACATACAAAGAAAAACTTGGTCTAGACTTTGTGTATCTTCCAGCACCACTTGATGTTGAAAAATTCAATGAAATTCCATATGTGAAAAAAGTTGAAAACCAAATTGCATATGTTGGACGAGACAGTTTTGAGAAGGGAACTGATATTTTACGCAGTATTGAGCCACAAATTAAGGGAAAAATAGTTTATTGCATCAATATGCCATGGCATGAAGCTATGAAAAATCTCAAAACATCCTCCATTCTTGTTGTACCCTCAAGAATGGAAAGCTTGCCACAATCCATCAAGGAAGCTTTCTTTCTCAAAACTCCAGTTATAGCTACAAGCGTTGGAGACATTCCAGAAGTAATAAAAAACAATGAAACTGGAATACTTGTTCCTTCAAATGATCCGCAATCACTACTTGAGGCAATTAATTCCTTATTAGAAAACAAGGAAAAGGCATCAAACATAGCTGAGCATGCACATGACTTTATAATTAAAAATTTTACTTGGGAAAAATTAATTTCTAAATACATTGATTTTTATAAAAATCTAGGTTAGATGAAAAATTTTTGAAAGTCCTTCTCTTAATTCCATAGAATATTTCCATTTTAGTATAGATTCAGTTAGGCTAGTATCTGCCTGACTAGATTGTACATCTCCATCTAAGGCTTTTTCATATTCCGGTTCTAGTTTTAAACCAGATAATTCGATCATTATTTTTGCAAGCTGCTCAATCGAAGTTGCAATTCCTGCTCCAACATTAAAAAAACCATTTTTAACATTGCTTTGCATAGCAGCTATATTTGCAAGTGCAACATCTTCAACAAAAATAAAATCTCTTAATTGTGTACCTGAGCCAAAAATGAGTGGAGATTTTCCTTGCTTTAATCTATTGATGAATTTTGTAATTACACCAGCGTATGAACCAGTTTGACCCATTCCATAGACATTAAAATATCTAAGACCTATGATGGAAACCTTATCTTTAGAATATTTTTCAGCAAGGAATTCATCATCTAATTTTGTTTTTCCATATGGATTGATTGGATGACGCTCACTATTCTCTGCTATTGGAATTTTTTTTGGATTTCCGTAAACACTTGAACTACTTGCATAAACAACTTTCAAGTCAAATTCTTTTGCAATTCTAAATATATTTTCAGTACCTTTTACATTAACGTCAATGTATTCTTGCTGTCTTGTAAATGATTCTTGTACATCGGTAAGAGCAGCTTCATGAAATATACCGTCAGAGTTTTTTACTATATCTCTGATTTGGTTAAAATCTCGTATGTCAACTTTATGAAATTCAACATCAAGTGATGAAATATTCTCAATGTTTCCTCGATATAGACTATCAATCACAATTGGAGTATGCTTTTGTTTAAGAAGTTGTCTTACTATATTATTTCCAATAAATCCTGCTCCTCCAGTTACAATGAATTTCACATTTTTGATAAATTTGGCATCTCTTTAAATCTTGAGTAGAACTAAAACTAAATAAAGAATCAAAATTGAAGACAAATCAAGTTGGTGATAAAATCATGAATAAGATTATGGAAATGAACTTATCAGAAATTTCAAATTCAATCCAGTCTGGCAAGCTAAAAGTATGTGTAATTGGTATTGGGAGAATTGGATTGCCTACTGCACTATCGTTTGCAAATTCTGGTCTGCATACAGTTGGTGTTGACATAAATCCAACACTTGTATCAAATATCAATTCTGGAATATTTCCTCTTAAGGATGAACCTGGATATGATACAATATTTGAAAATGTATTAAAAGAGAAAAAATTTGCTGCAACTTCAAAGATTGAGGAAATTGTTCCGTCTTCAGATGTAATTTTATTATCTTTGCCTACACCTATGGATCAAGATAATGTTCCAAACTATTCAGCATTAAAATTAGTGTGTCAACAATTACATGATTTCCTTGTTCCTGGTTCTATAGTTATAGTTGAAAGTACTGTTGAGCCGGGATTTGTTGAAGATGTATTAATTTCACTAATAGAAGGAAATGATGGTAGGCTAAAGGCTGGAAAAAATTTTGGAATAGGAGTATGTCCTGAAACTGCAAACCCAGGACAAATTCTCAATGATTTTGAAAAACTTCCACGACTAGTAGGAGCTACTGATGATAAAACTGCTAATATCATAACTAAAATCTACAAACATGTTTTTACTGTAGATTTAATCCCAATGCCTGACTGTAAAACTGCAAATGCAGTTAAGCTTACAACAAATGTTTTTCGTGACATTAACATTGCTTTTGTCAATGAGCTTGCTATTTTGTTTGAAAAAATTGGTATTGATATAATTACAGTATTAGAAGCTGCAAAAACAAAATATAATTTTCAAGTTCATTATCCAGGAGCTGGTGTAGGAGGTCCATGTTTGCCCGTAAATTCATATCAAATGTTAAATTTGGCCAAAAAAATAGACAAAAATCTACTAAGTATTGTAAAGGCTGGAAGAATTGTTAATGAATCCATGCCTCAACATGTGATTAATCTCTTAAATGAAGTATTCTTAGAATCAGGAAAAAATATTATAGATTCTGAGATTTTGATACTTGGTGTATCTTACAAACCCGACGTTAAAGACATCCAAATAACTCCGGCTGAACCTATAATTGAGAAGCTCAAAATGCTAAAATGTAAAGTCAAGATCTATGATCCTTATTTCAAATCCACAAATATTTTCGGAATAAACACTGAACATAATCTGATGGATGCTTTGACAAATACCGATGCTGTAATAATAGTTACTGCTCATAAGGAATTTCATGATCTGGATCCCATCTTTTTGAAAACTAATATGAGAACACCGATTTTAGTTGATTCACGAGTAATAGTAGATCAGTAT
>JABFSW010000057.1 GCA_013140415.1 Nitrosarchaeum sp. | reverse complement strand
AATTGTGGTGTAACATATTCTATAATCTTTGTGATTGTTTCAGGTGGATAATCTGTGAATTTTTTAACCTCTGTTTTACCATTTGATAGTTTAATTATTAAATCCAAATTAGGTAACAAAATGATACTACAATCAGAAGGAAGATTAAATATTCCATGATGAACATTTGTGGAAAAACTCAGAAATTCTGTAATTATCTTTAATGCATCAGACATATTCTCTATGATGTTTGTTTTTTGGTCTTCTAGTTCATAGATTTGCATTGATTCCTCAATTAAGGTATTTAGCTGAGCCAATGTGCTTGCACCAGATGTCAGAGTATCAGTTGTTACATGAACACTGGTTTCACTAGGTGTAATAATTTCAGTAGATTCACTAGACTGCATTAATTTTCTAAGACCTGAAAATTACATTAAAAGTTGTATGTATTCTAATGTTACAGAGTTAGCATAGCCTCAAACATTGTTTACCTAAGAATAAACATAGTTAATCTTGTACTCTAACTCGTCCCATTTCCAGTTGTCTAAGAAATTTAGCTCCAGTTTCATCATATCCGTCAATGAACACATACATGTCGTATTCTCCAGCAGGTATTAGATTACCACCTGAATTATTAGCGTCAGGTCTATCTTGCACTTCATAAAAATAGACGTTTGCCACTGCACCCACTGGAATGAAGATACTATCCCGATGCTCTGATACTATAAAACTGGTAGAAGAAGTACAGTAATCTGCTGATGTCATGTTGACAGAGCAAATGATTGCAGCATAAGAAGTGGTACCAGTAGGGCTATCAAATACTGCTCTTGTTCCTTGGTATACAAACCAGCTACCATATGGACCGATGTTGTATATCGGAACAAGCAATTTGTTAGACTTGTCATATACCCAATATGATGGAAATGGTTCATTTGGTGTAGGTA
The DNA here is from genome assembly GCA_013140415.1 of Nitrosarchaeum sp. Taxonomy (GTDB): domain Archaea; phylum Thermoproteota; class Nitrososphaeria; order Nitrososphaerales; family Nitrosopumilaceae; genus Nitrosarchaeum. The sequence goes on along the minus strand of JABFSW010000057.1, from coordinate 6,187 downwards.
CTTGCAAAAGACTTGTCGTTGGTGTCATATCCTGATCATCTATTTTCATATCAAGCTCCAAGTTCTTCCACGTACTTGTTGAAGGCACATAGCTTATAGTATAATTCAATCTCTGAGTTGCAGATATAGTTACAGCGCCAAGAGCACTTGTGTAGTTGTATGTACCGTAAGTGGAATCTAGATTATCAGTAGTATCTCCTTTTGGATCATAAAATGGTATGGTGGCATTAATTACACTAACAAGATTTGACAGATTCACTCCATCTTGATCTGATATGTCAGTGTAAAAACTCAATCTATGAGATCCAGAACCATAATTTACATGAGACAGGTCATCAGCTTCAGTAGTATCTAAAACTTCTCCAGTATCCCCCCAATGGATTACATCATCTATCCACCCATTGAAAAAATTGCCATTTTCTGCACCATTACTACCAATATACCACCTGCCATCAGCATCAACAGAGCTTGATCCAGTGTCTCCACTACCACCAGATATTGTTTCAGCATCAGTACCATCAAGTCTAGTAATATACAAATTACAAGTGTCGTTTGTTGCGTGTTCAGGTCTTACAGCAACTAGGTGATACCATTGACCATCATCATATCTGCTTGTACTTTTACATGTAACAGTATCAGAGACACCTAAATCCATATTATATTCAAACACAACCTTTCCAGTAGTAGCTTCCAAAGCTATTTTGTAATAATCACAACTAGGACAAGTGCCAGAACCTTCCCATGATACAAGACGTTGTTCAGTTGCACCTACAGTAGTAAAAGTTTTGAACCATAATGTAGTATCATCGGGGGATGTTGCAATATCATTGCTATCAGATGAACTTAGAATATTCATGCTTCTAAAACAGTCATTGACTCCATCAAAACGATATGTCCCTGATGTATGTGGTCCTGCGGTACTATCGTATGTCGGAGGTTCCCCATATCCAGATGATGGAGAATATATTATTTGCAGTTCAGGAGCAAGAGTTGAACCACCCTCAAACGATTCTGCAGTTCTTCTAGTACTTGCAGTACTGCCGTTATTCTCAATTTTTATAAGAATATCATTGCCGCTAGTCCAACCTCCCCTATTTACAATTTCTTGAACAATTGTTTTAATATCTGGAGTCTTTTGATTAGCACCAGATTCTGGAACTGTACTCCAACTAGATATTGCCGACCAAGTTACACTAGCGGCAGTATTAGTTCTACCAGATATATCAAAGGCAGTAGTACTTATTGCAGCAGCATCATCAGATGCCTCACCATGAATTCTTACATTTACTGTGTTACCTGTCTGAGATTCATCAGTTGTAAATTGAATGTATACGCTTTGTATTATTGAGCCTTGTGGAATAGTTACACCAGTAAAACGTAGCCCAACCATTTGAATGGTAGATCCATCATACGCCATTTCCAAATCGCTGCCGGTACGATCTATTGCACCATTTGAAACAACTTCTTCTGCATCATCAGTTCCGGCAAGAATTCGCTGTGTAAATGTATTAGCACCACAACCTTCAAGATCTGCGTTGGCAGTTCCTTCAGAGTTGTCTGGATTTACTTCATTTGCATTAAAATGAAATATCATATCTTCACCTTCACCTTTTAAGCTAGTTGGCATTGCCTCACTTTGGAAACGATGTGATGCAGTCCAGCTACCAGCTGGAATATTTATTGGATTACTTGCATTATATGTAAAAAAGTTGGGAGTTGTAGTATCCAGATCTATCTTTAAACCATTAGCCCCTGCATCAGCAGTGGCAGAGAACATTTGGTATGAGGTTGAAGGTGTTCGATCAGTTTCTGCATGAAAGAGCAGTATAGATGAGTCTATGGAATTTGATTGAAGACCTGTAGATGTTAACGCAGTTCCAGATTCAGTTGCAGATACAACATCTCTGACCTCAACGGTAGCAGCTGCTTGGTTTGCTGCAACCCCATTTAGAAGAGAGGTGGTAAATGTAATTTGATTAGCATCATCACCAGTAACTGTATACACCCATGAAAAAGTTGCAGTCTCTCCTTGTCTAAGACTTGGATAAGAAGATGGAGTAGGTCCAGATACATAAGTTGCAGTGCAACTAGGAGTGCAAGTACTTACATCAACAGCTATTACTGGTGTCAAATTTAGAATGGGGGCATTATTAGTGGAATTATTTATCACTGTCATTATGACAGTGGTATCAAATTCGGTTGAAATTGTTTTAGGAATAGTATAACTATTCAGATAGAAACTATTAGAGCCAACATAATTTACATAAAATGTTTGTACATCTCCCCGACCAGAAATCATTTTTAGAGCATAGCCTTTAGTGACACTCATATCAAAATCTACATTATTAATCAGATTTAGTTGGTCACCAGGAGCAATTGTTGTTCCAATATCAAATTTTTTAACAGAATTAGGTGTGCCAACCTCCTCGATCCAAAGAGATTTTATTTCTAAAGGAACTTGACCGGTGTTTGTAACAACTCCATCCAATTTATTTGCAGAGTTCATATTCACTGAAGTTATTTCAAATTCCTCACCTTGTTTGTCTTTTTGTCTTTTTTCTTCTGTTATTAACGATTCAGAAAGATTTCCCATTACATTCATACTATATGTAACATAAGAAAGCGAAGAAACAACTACTGCAACAAGAAAAACAGTTCCAACCACCGTACTTAAACCACTATGTTTTCTCATGGGGCTATCACATTGGTAGTGAATTGGTTTCCTCTTCCGGTAAATACAACAATGTCAATGTCGGCTCCAGATGACCATGTATATGTTGCATTAGTTGAAAAAGAACTAGATGGAACCATTCCAGCATCAGTATAACTAAAAATTTGTAATTCCGCCAAAGTTATGCCATCAATAAATTTCATTTCAGTTACATTTAGCCCCAATGTTCCGACATTAGACATTGTAACATTAACACAATTTCCAGGACAGGTAGTAGAGAACCAAACATTATCAAAAATAAGATCTTCATTTATTTTGTTTGTTTGTGTAGAATACACTTCCTCAATTTCTTGTTTTTGTGTAGCCAAGCTACTATTTGACCACCCAAGCATCATTGCTCCCATGATACTCACTGCAGACAAAATTATGGCACTAGTCACAACATTTGCAAGTGCACGTCTATTGATCAAATGATATTGTTTATTATTTCTGAGATGTGTTTTGGGCAATTATCAAAATTTACCCATGTTTGTGCTATTATTGATAGTATGTAAGAAATTATAATTACAAGTTAGGCGAGATGATGTCTGGAGTTTCTAATTCTAACGGATCAATTAATTCCTGTCTTACAACTTCCGGAGTAGATGTGTTTTCTTGTATTGATGTAACATTTTCAATCTCATTATTTTCAGATGATATACTACCTGCTCCCAATCCACCAATTTGTATAGGAGGACAAGATACATTGAGGCTTTTTGAAAGTAAGAAAAATGTAGGAAATAATTCCTGATAGATTACAGAGAGAATTTTTGGAACACCGTTTTCATCTTTGGTAAGTATGTCATCACGTTCTTTTGAATCTCCTATAGTTTTGGTTATACCTTCAATGGACAGATGTACATTTTTTGGGTTTGATAAAATAGTAAACCCATACTTGAAAGTAGAGTGTAACTCGGTATTGTCAATCTCATCAATTGATGCCTCTACATCATATTTGTGAAATACAGTATTTTTTGGATCATTTTTACTCATAGATATAGAGTTCAGATTCACTTGTATGTTCAATTTGATTAATGTAGTCTCAGAATTCATTAAACAATGTGTATGTAATATTAACACACACATAACAGCATTAAGTACATTATGATACAAATGGTGTGCGCATGGAGTACAATAAAATCATATCATCAATAAATCATTCAAAAATAAATTCAGAGAAGATAAACCTGTCAATATCAGTATCCAAAATAAAAAAAGACACACACAAACTATCAAAAATGTATGATTTTAAAAAATACATGGACTCATCAGATATGTCATTTCCTCCAGAAATGAATGAAAGAATACCGAAAGAGACCCCCCCATATATCGATAATGGAGAGCATTATGTGGAAAGAATTGGAAGGGCGCTAAAATTTTTTAAGCAATGTGCATTGATTGGTCCTAGTGGAACAGGCAAAACACACATCGTATATCTTGTCGCAGAGTTAGCGGGGCTTCCAATGTGGGAGATCAATTGTGGTTTGTCAACATCTGTCTTTGATCTTTTTGGAAGATACATTGGATTGGGAAAAGAAAACTGGATTGATGGATTAATTACTAGTTGGTGTAGACATGGCGGAATATTATATCTTGATGAGGCAAACATGATGAAGCAAGACGTTGCAACAAAGCTAAACCCATTATTGGATCAACGAGGACACATGGTACTTACAGAAAAAGATAGTGAAGTTATCCATAGACATAAGCATGCATATATGATAATTAGCATGAATCCTGTATCATCGGAATTTGCAGGTACAAAACCAATCAATGCTGCCATGAGAAGAAGAATGAGCGTTTGGTTGAACTTTGATTATATGAGTATCGGAGACAATATTGATGAAAAAGAATTCAAGATGGTCTCAGAAATAGGAGGAATTTCTCTAAAAGATGCAGAGACAATTGTAAAAATTGGGGCCAAGATAAGACAAGAATACAAAAGTGGTGATCTTCCTTATGGACCATCTGTAGGAGATTTGATAAATTGGGCAAAGATTTGTTCAGACGGAGCAGATATTCCTACAGGCGGAGATGAAACACTTGTTCCAATGACCAGTGATGACCCCGAGGTACAAGGTGAGGTAAGACAAATAATTAAAAAAGTCATTGAAAGCGAAATTGCACAACGAAGTCGTTAAACGGTGATTAAATGAAGGAAACAGTAGAAGAAGTATCTCATCAGATCTTTTTTGATATATGTGAAAAAAACCCAATGGATATCGATGTCTTCTTTTTAGACGGAATTAATTTTCCAAAAATAGAGTATTTACCAAGGATGACAGTACATTTTCCTTTACCAAGAGAAATAAATGGAAAAAATGTCTATGAGGGTATTGTTTTTTCAGATTACGAATCGGGACAAGATACAATTTGGAATTTATTTTTTGCAAGTATTTGTCATGCTGCAGGACATGCCAAAGTAACAGATTTTAGCAAATATGAGAATTGGATTAAAGGAAAAAATGAAAAAAGAGCATATAAAGTAATAGAACATATAGAAGACATCAGAGTAAATAATTTTTTGGAAAAATCTTTTCCAGAATATTTTCAAGAAATGAGCAAAATTGATGAGACATTTAAAATAATTAATGAAAACCAGAAAGAGCGAAATCAAAAATATACAAGAAAAAAATTTGATGAAAAATTCAACTTTAAAAATTTAGATATAGGTAAAATTAAACAAGATATTCAAGAGTTAGGTTCTGAATATACTGATAAATTAATTGAGATTGCAGATTTGTTATATAATAATGAAAACATCATAGTTAAAGAGAAGATTCCATATGTTGATCATTATTTTCATCTAGAAAAAGTGTTAGATTGGCAGCAAGATATCATAATAAATTCAGAGGGAGTGGTACAAAAAAAAGTACAAAATTTTATCGATATGTGGTTTGAGCAATTAAAGCGTAGGACAAGGGCACAAAAAAGATATAGAGGTTTAACTAATGATTTAAATTTTGACAGGATTGAATTTGCTCCAGAAAATATTGGAGAATATTTAAGATTAAGAAATTCGACAAATATGTTTTTGAAAAAAATGAGTAGCCAAATGAAGATGTCTCCAAATATCAGAGATGATGAAACACCTGAAGATATTGGATTATTGCAAATGCAGGCTGCAATTCAGGCAATTGCAGCTCAAAATAATAGTATTCAGGTTTTTGACCAAGACCATAATAGAAAAATAGAAGAAGAATGGGCCATAATTTTAGACACCAGTAGTAGTATGAGATTAAAATTTGATGAAATGAAGAAATTTGCATTAGCTCTTGGTGAAGCTGCAAATGAGGTAAACTCAAAAAAAGGCAAGTGGGGGTTTTATACTTTTAACAATAATTTTAGAATAGTAAAAGATCATTATGAGAGATATGACCAAGTAGCAAGATCAAGAGTTGGAGGAATAGAAATCTCAGGACTATCTTTTATGAATGATGCCATAAAACTTTGCACTAGAATATTAGAAAAAGAAAA
>JABFSW010000132.1 GCA_013140415.1 Nitrosarchaeum sp. | reverse complement strand
ATGAAAATAATTCAAGTAGCTAATGTTGAAAAATTTGTAACTCAAGTATTACCAAAACAGCCACAAAAAAACAAGTCTACAGTGTAATCTATTTTAAAAAATGTACAAAAAAATGGGGATTCCGCTATAAAAAAATATGAGAAAAAATTTAGCGGTGCTAAAATCACTTCATTACGCTTATCACAAAATGAAATAAAAGATGCATTTTCTAAAGTATCTAAAAATAAAATAGATGCAATACTATTATCTAAATCAAGATTGGAGAAAACTGAATATGTTTTAAAATCCATCTTAAAAAATAAAACTATCAACATAGATGGAATAAAAATTTCAAAGAAATTTGTACCAATACAAAGTGTAGGATGTTACATTCCAGGTGGTTTGGCAAGATATCCAAGCTCTGTTATAATGTCTGTAGTTCCTGCAAAAATTGCAGGAGTAAAAAGAATAGTAGTTGTATCTCCTCCTAATTCTGATGGAAAAATTGATCCATTAACTATTGTAGCTGCAGATCTATGTGGTGCAAATGAAATTTACAGAGTTGGCGGTGCTCAAGCAATTGCAGCACTATCATTTGGCACAAAATCAATATCTAAAGTAGATAAAATAGTTGGACCGGGTGGTCCATTTGTAACAATTGCCAAGTCAATGGTTAGCGAACTAACTGCAATTGACATGCTTGCAGGTCCTACTGAATTAGGAATTATTGCAGACGCAACTGCAAACCCACAATATATTGCACTAGATCTAATATCACAATCAGAACACAGTAATGATACTTTTTGTTATTTGATAACAAATTCAGAAAAACTTGCAAAGTCAGTGGATAAAATCATCACAGAATTATCTAATAAAATTAAGAGAAATAATTTTGTAAAAACTAGTCTTAAAGAAAATGGCTTTATTGCAATATGCAAGAATAATTCCAATATGATAAAACTTGCAAATGAATTAGCTCCTGAACACCTACAAATTATGACAAAAAATCCCAATGATTTTGCATCAAAAATTACTTCTTCTGGATTAGTACTGTTAGGAAATGATACCCCATCATCTGCAAGTGACTATCTTTTAGGCTCAAATCACATTTTACCCACAAACGGATTTGGTAAAATAAGAGGCTCGCTTTCAGCTTTGGATTTTATCAAGATAAACACCCAGTTATCTGCTTCAAAGTCAGTTTTATCCAAAATTTCAAAACACATGGAAATATTTACCGAAGCAGAAGGACTTCCAAATCACTATGAAGCAGTACGAGGTAGACTATGAAAAAAGATTGGCTTGACAAAAAAATTAGAGAATTTTCTTCTATTGGAGGATATCAAAAACCAGAGCTATATCCTGATGCACTTAAGCTTGATTCTAATGAAAACTATGTTATCTCTAAACAATTTCAACAAGATCTAATTACTAACGCCAAAAAAAATTGCGATGTAAGGGAATATCCTTTAGGCGGAGTAGAACGTCTGATTAATCAATTATCGAAATTTCTTAAAGTCTCATCTTCTATGATTGGAGTTGGAAATGGCTCTGATCAAATACTAGATTTGATACTTTCAAATTTTGCCTCAAAGCAAACTAAAGTTCTTACATCAAATCCTACATTTGGGTTTTTTGAAGAAAGATGCAAACTGTACTCTATTCCTGTTATTGCAATTCCTTTTTCAAATAATATGACACTAGATATCAAAGAATTTCTCAAAGTATCAAAAAATGCCAATATTTTGTATCTTGATTCTCCAAATAATCCAACTGGATTTCAGTTCCAAAAAAATGATTTACAAAAATTAGTAAAATCCTTTGATGGGTTAATAATAATTGATGAAGCATATGGTGAATTTAGCGATTTTTCTTTATCTAATATGGTAAAATCCCAAGAAAATCTAGTTGTTGTACAAACACTCTCAAAGTCATTTGGTTTAGCTGGTTTAAGATTAGGATATTTTATTGCAAACAAAAAATTTACAGATGCTTTTAATCATGTCTTACAATATCCATATCCAGTTAGTACGCTTACAATTGAATCTGCAATTCTAGCATTGGAGCAATCTGCTCAAATGAAGGATGCAGTTCAAATAATCAAAGAAGAGAGAAAAAGAATAATTGAAAACCTTAGAAAATATGATGCCTTTGAAGTCTTTGATTCCAAGGCTAATTTTGTACTATTTGATGCCCATGGCTCTCACAAAAGAGTCTATGATGCCCTTGTAGAACAAGGAATATCGATTAGAAAATTAGGAAAAATTGGAAAACATGATGGCTGCCTTAGAGTTACAGTTGGAACTAAGGAAATGAACTCTAAATTTTTACTTGCAATTCGTGATTTGTTAGGATAATGTTAACAAAAAAACAACCAGGAATCTACATGAATGATTCTGTTTCAGATGATTTGTTATCTACAGATGGAATAATATTTGATTGTGATGGTGTTTTAATTGATATTACAAAATCTTATGATCTTACAATAGATAAAACTGTAAAATATGTTTTAGAAAATTTTTCTCAAATTACTAACGGTATTGAAATTAATTCAAAAATTATTGATGGATTCAAATCCAGTGGTGGATTTAATGATGAAGTTGATTTAACATATGCTGCAATTCTTTCTTTAATAGCTGCAAAAAAATTAAACAAATCTCAACATGAGTTTATTTTTGATGTAATATCCAATGCTGATTCTTCTGGAATTTTATCTGTGGAAAAATATCTTGAGAAACTTGTAGATATAAGTGATATTAAAAATAAATTATCGTATCCCGGAACTCATCATGACAATTCATTATACAAAATATTTGATCAAATATTCTATGGCCCAGAACTCTATAGTAAACTCTTCAAACACAAATCTCAGTTTTCGGAATATGGTTTAATAGAAAATGATGTCGTTATAGTGAATAAATTTCTAATCGAAAAACTACAAAAAAGATTTACCTCAAAACTTTCTATTGTATCTGGACGAGGAAAAGAATCAATTCGATATTCTCTTAAACTATTATTGGATAAATTTGATCTGAAAAATTCTACATTCTTGGAAGATGAACCAAGAGAACTTGCAAAACCCAATCCTGAATCTTTAGTTCGTTCAATTAATGGCATGAATTGTAGTCATTGTATTTACGTTGGAGATTCGATGGAGGATTTTATCATGGCTAAAAAGGCCACAGAGCAAGGCTGTAAAACCATTTTTTGTGGAATTATCGGAACCAGCAAAAATCCACAAGACAAATTGGAATTATTTCAGCGCAATGGGGCTATGTTGGTATTGGAATCTATCAATTTATTGCCGAAGGTATTAAATTTAGAATAAGACAAAGTATAGCTCCTGTGAAAAATATGATGCCAAGAAAAAGCTCTGTAAATCGTCGTACAAAAGAAACTAGCATATCTGTCTCTGTTAATCTGGATGGAACTGGAAAAACCACAATTCAAACTGGAATTAATTTTCTTGATCATCTAATCACAGCATTTGGAAAACATGGGATGATGGATCTTAAGGTTAGTGCAAAATCAAATGACAAAATTACACATCACTTGATTGAAGATACTGCAATTACTATAGGCTTGGCCATTGACAAAGCTTTGGGAACAAGAAGTGGTATTACTAGATTTAGTTATGCATCTGTACCAATGGATGAATCTCTAGCTGAGGCTTCAATTGATCTAGTAAAAAGACCGTTTTGGAAACTAGTTTTGTCAATTAAACAAAACACAATTGAAGACATCTCAAAAGAAGATTTGGAACACTTTTTCCAATCACTTCTTCAAAATCTAAACAGCTGTATTCACCTTACTGTAAAGTATGGAGATAATGATCATCATAAAGTAGAAGCTGCCATCAAATCATTAGCTGTTGCATTTAGAGAAGCATCTTCATATGACAAAAAACAAAAAGGCATTCCTAGTACAAAAGGTTCAATGTAAATGGTACATCTTGCAATATTTGATTATGGCGCAGGAAATATTTTCAGCCTAAAAAATTCACTTGAAAAAACAGGGGCTACTGTAGATGTTATCACTAATTTTGATAAACCAAATATTTATTCTGGACTCTTACTTCCAGGAGTTGGGAATTTTGATCCTGCAATTAAAAGCATACGTAAATCATCAAAAACTGACTTTAATGATTATGTAAAAGATACCACTCCTGTTTTAGGAATTTGTCTTGGTATGGAAATGTTTTTTGAAAAAAGTGAAGAAGGAAATGAAAAGGGGTTGGGTGTAATTAATGGTGATGTAATTATCCTTCCATCATCAATGAAAGTTCCACATATGGGATGGAATAATTTAGAAATTAAAAAATCTGGTACAATACTTGAAGGAGTAAATGACAGTGCTTGGGTTTATTTTGTACACTCGTATAGCGTAAAGCCTACAAACAATGATGTAATTACGGCAGAATCTGATTATGGAATTAAGGTACCTGCAGTTGTTGAGCAAGGTAACTTTTTTGGAACACAATTTCATCCAGAAAAATCTGGCAAAGTAGGACAAATCATGATTCAAAACTTTCTAGATGTGTGTAAAAAATGAAAATTATTCCTGCAATTGATCTGATGAATGGTCAAGTAGTACGACTCTACAAAGGTGATCCTAACCAGAAAACTGTGTATAGTGATAATCCTATTGAAGTAGCAAAAAAATGGGAAGCAAACGGTGCTGATATGCTTCACTTGGTAGATCTAGATGCAACTTTAGGTAGAGGCTCAAATCTACATATAATTAAAAAAATTCTTGAACAGATTTCAATTCCTATTCAAGTCGCTGGTGGACTAAGAGACGAATCAATAATAACTGATGTTTCAAAAATTTCTAATAGAGTTGTTTTAGGTACATTGGCATTCAAAGACAAATCTACACTAAAAAAATTATTGTCTAATTTGGGATCTGAAAAAATTGTAATTTCTGTTGATCATATAGATGGTGAGATAGTAATACATGGATGGCAAAAACAAACTGGCATTAAATTAATTGACGCTATGCAAGAATTTCTTGCAATGGGATTTTCTGAATTTTTATTAACAAATGTTAGTCGTGATGGAACGCTTGAAGGACCTGATTTGGAATTTTTAGAGCAAGCATGTCAATTAGATAAATCACATGTGATTGCAAGTGGAGGAATTTCAAATATAAACGACATACAAGATATAAAACAAAAAAATGCATTTGGAGTAATATTGGGCAAAGCACTTTATGAGAATAAAATTTCAATTGAGGAGGCAAAACAAATCGCATGACTCTTACAAAAAGAATAATTCCATGTCTTGATGTAAAAAATGGCCGAGTAGTAAAGGGTCTTCATTTTGAATCAATTAAAGATGCAGGAGATCCTGTAGAATTGGCTGAAAAATATAGTAATGAGGGTGCAGATGAACTTGTTTTTTTGGATATTACTGCATCTGATGAACAAAGAAAAACAATCAAGGATTTGGTTAGAAAAGTTGCAACAGTAATTGATATTCCATTTACAGTTGGGGGTGGTGTAAAATCATTGGAAGATGCAAGAAATATTTTACTTAATGGTGCTGATAAAGTAGGAATCAACACTGGTGCAATAAAAAATCCTCAAGTTATTACTGAACTAATGGAACTATTTGGAAGACAATGTGTTGTAGTTGCAATTGATGCGAAAAGGAATTTTGATATTCAAAAAGACAAAAACATTTTTTCTGAGAATGGAAAACAATTTTGGTTTGAAGTTTTCATTTATGGTGGAAAAGAAGCAACTGGAATTGATGTCATTGAATGGGCAAAAAAAGCTGAAAAACTTGGCGCAGGAGAAATACTTCTTACCAGCATTGATAAAGATGGCACAAAGGACGGATATGATATTTTATTAAATAGGGAAATTGCTAATTCCGTATCTATTCCAGTTATTGCATCTGGTGGATGTGGCAAACCCGATGATATGGTGGATGTCTTTAAGAAATCAAATGTTGACGCTGCTTTGGCAGCTTCTATATTTCACTATCAAACTCATGGTGTAAATGGAGTAAAGATGTATCTTAAAGACAAACAAATTCCTGTAAGATTATAAGCTATACTTGTGATTTAAAATAATGAAAAAATCAATTGGAGACATTGATTTTGCAAAAAGTGATGGACTAGTTCCAGTAATTGTTCAAGACATAAATACAAAAGATGTGTTAACTCTGGCATACTCTAATAAAGAATCACTTGAATTAACTAAAAAAACTGGTAACTCTTGGTTTTGGAGTCGTTCTAGAAACAAACTTTGGATGAAAGGTGAAGAATCTGGTAACACACAAAAAGTAAAAGAAATTCTTGTTGATTGCGATTCTGATGCAATTATTTATCTTGTAGAACCATCAGGACCAGCTTGTCATACTGGTGAGAAAGTTTGCTTTCACAATAATTTAGAAAAATAATCTAACAAACAGATTCGATATCTGTTCCTGGAACAACATCTTTTGTTATCTCAAAATTTAGATTTGGATAATCTGTCCCTCTGAAAACTAATGTCCATTTTCCTACCATATCATCAACTGAACATATTTCTCTAGTTTTTGAAATTTGAGGATTTAGATAATAATTGAATACAGGCTTTGTAGCTCCATCAAATGGAATGGTCAAATATACTGAGTAATGTGTATCATTTAGTGGTCTCATAACTGCAATCTGACCTTTTTCGTTTGCATTTAACCCCTCCATTATTAGGAAAATTTTTTCACCTATGGCATATTGACTTCGATCAATTTGAAATGGTCCTGAAGTAATCCACTCTCTTTCTTTTGGTGAATATTCATTTTCCAAATTAATTTTTTCAATTTCATCTAATTTTTCTTGAATCTCTGTAATCTCAGTTTCTGGTTTTACTTCCTTATCTAATGTATCTTCAACTTCTATTACATCTGATTTCGTACTAGATATCAGAACTATAGCTAAAATAATTACAAAAATACTTACTCCTACTGCGATACTTATACTCAGTCCTTTTTTCATGCATTTTATTTTCTAAAAATATCTAAAAACCTTACTCATAATTGGAAAATCTCCAAAACATAGATTTTTTCTAAATTTTTCTTTAAACTGTGTCAACTCTACAAATTTTTTATAAATATAGGTAATTTTCATTATATTTTTTAGTAAGTAAATTTAAGTAATACTTAATTTGATATTAGTATTTTTTATGT